>JANXPR010000075.1 GCA_025357215.1 Acidobacteriaceae bacterium
CCGACAACATCGCGGACGTGGCCCGGGCCGGCGTGGAGATATTCGTCGCCGGCAACAGCGTTTACGGCAAGGGCGATCCCGCGGAGAACGTGCGGCATCTACGTAAGCTGGCGACGGAAGCCACGCTGCAAAGAGTTTAAAGGCAAGCTCTCAAGGCAGGTCTTTGCAAAAGAACCGCCTAAAGAACCGCCAAAAGAACTGAGGTAGGAAACATGGTTCGCAAAATATTCATTTCCGCAATCCTGGCGTGCGCGTTGCTCGCCGTGAGCGGATGCCATCATAAGACCCAGAACCCTCTCGCTAACATTGACTCCAAGCAGCCGGACAAAGCTTTGTTTGACCGCGCCATGGATTCCATGAAGCACGGCCACTATCAGGAATCCCGGACGCTGCTGGATACCCTGATCAACACCTACCCGGATTCGGAATACATTGCCCGCGCCAAGCTGGGCATTGGCGACGCCTGGTACAACGAGGGCGGCACCGCCGCGTGGCAGCAGGCGGAAATGCAGTACAAGGATTTTCAGATCTTCTTCCCTGACTTGCCGGAAGCTTCGGAAGCGCAGTTGAAGGTGGCGTTCATCCACTACCGGCAGATGGAAAAACCGGACCGCGATTTTGCCCAGGCGCAGCGCGCGGCGGAAGAGTACAAGATCCTGATTTCGCAGTATCCGCAGAGCCCGCTGCTGCCGGAAGCCAAACAGCGTTTGCGTGAAGTGCAGGAAGTGCTGGCGGAGCGCCAGTTCCGCATCGCCCATTTCTATTATCTGCGTGACAATCTGGCGGCTTCGCAAGCGCGTTTGCATTCGCTCATTGATTCGTACCCGCTTTACAGCAGCGTGGATGAAGCGCTGTTTGAGCTGGGCCAGCTCTATGAAAAAGAAGCCGTGGCCATGCGCAAGCAGGACAAATTGAATGCCGCCACGCGGGAAAAGCTGACGGCGGATTTTGAACGGGAAGCCATCCAGGCTTACTCCCAGGTTGTTAGCCGCTATCCGGCGATGCCGCGCGTGGAAGATGCCAAGAAGCGCCTGGTCGCGATGAAGGCCACGGTACCGGTCCCGACGGCGGAAGCCATCGCCACCAACAAATCCGAAATGCAGAGCCGCAGCGACGAGCGTTTTTCGCAACGCATGTTGGGCAACTTCAGGAAGCATCCGAGTGTGGCGCGGGCCAGCAAGGTAGGCGACCCCAACATGGCGGACGAGGAAGTGCGCAGCGCGCCGGCCATGGTGCAGAGCTTGAACGCGCAGATTCTGGGCACGCCTGTTCCGCCGCCCAGCGGAAAGATTGGCATTGATACGGCCGTCGGCAAAACCGGTGACCCGGGCGCGAGCGAGGCGCCGCCCAGCTCGCAGTCCAAAGAGGGAGCGCCACCTAAGCCGGCTCCGGCCCAGGTGAACGAATTGCAAAAGCCCGCAGACCCCACCGCCACTCCCGCCGCCACACAGAGCGGACAATCGGCGAAAACGGATGATAAGGACGATTCCTCCAGCAAAAAGAAGGTGAAGAAAGGCCTTCGCAAGCTGATACCCTTTTAAATGGTGAAGAGAAACCCGGAGGATTAGCACCTTTGATGGGGTAAGAGGCATGCCTCAATAGGTACTGAGGTGGTCTTCCCATTGACTTCAAAGGTAATTACCAGTAAGTTGTCCTCGTTTCCTGCCTAAATGAAGGTGTTTCGACGTGCCGCTACGAATTCTATTTGCCGATGACAGCGTAACCGCGCAGAACATGGGGAAGAAAATCCTCACGGAAGCGGGCTACGAGGTCGTGGCTGTAAGCAACGGTGCTGCCGCGGTGAAGAAGATCGCGGAGCAAAAACCGGACATCATCATCCTGGACATATACATGCCGGGATATTCCGGTCTGGAAGTGTGCGAAAAAGTGCGCGCTTCCATGGCGACCGTCAAGACCCCGGTACTGCTCACCGTGGGCAAGGTTGAGCCGTTTCGTCCGGAAGACGCCCGCCGCGTACGCGCCGATGGCGTGATCATCAAGCCGTTTGAAGCCAGTGACCTGCTGGCGATTATCAAGAAATTTGAAGAGCGGATCAACAACATGCCGCCGCCGCTGGTGCAGGCCCCGCCGCCCCGGCCCGCGCAAGAAATTGACGTGCTGCCGGACCCCGCGGACCATCATGATCCGCATCCCGGCAAGATCATGCAGCCCACGGTGGATGTGCCGGACCACATGGCCACGTCCTCGGCTTTCAGTGATCTGTTAGGCGCCGAACATGCTTACGTTGCGCCTCCGCCACCGCCACCCGTGGAGCCGGTACAGGAATCATCCACCAAGGTCCTTGAAAGCGAAATTCCAGTTTCCTGGCGCCAGGATGTAGAACCACAGCCGATTATCGCGGATACACCGATCACGCCGATAATCACCGCAGTGCCGGTTGCCGAGTCCGCTCCCCTAAGCGAGCCAGCAGCGATGAGTGAGCTTGAGCCAGTCGTTTCTCAACAAACCTCTCAACCAACCTCTCACCCAGTCGTTGCCAATCCGATTATGGCTGTTCCGGTGGTGGAAGCTACGGCTTCGCCAGTGCCGGTTCCGCAGCCGGTGGAAGCGCCTGCTGTAGTGGCTGCTACGGTTGTTGAACCGGAAACGGCTGTGATGCCCGATCCTATTGCGCCTGGGCCAGTGTTGGGGCGTCCGCGCCAGATTCCAGTGTATCGAGACCCGGTACCGCAGGGCCTGCATGAAGTGGTGCCCACAGCGGCCGGACCGCTGGGTGATATTGATATTCCCCGCGAGCCGCAGTTGGAAGAATCCGCGGAAGAGATTACACGTGAGACGGTAGCCGATGTCCGCGAGCCGCAACTGGTGACCACGCCCCAAAGCCTGGAGCCGGCGCCGGTGGCCAGCGCGCTACAACCTGCACCCACGATCGCGTCTTTTCCAGTTACAGCCTCTGTCCCGGCCAGTGCGTCCCATTCGGCCACAGCGACCATCGCGAGTGAACCAGCGGTGAGCCGTCCAGTGGTTGCGGAAGCAACGCCGGCGCGGCGAGAAGTATCTGACGTGGATTTTGAAGCGCGCGTAGCGGCGGCCCTGAAAGCCTATGCACCCGCGGCCGTTACGGAAACAGCCGCAGTGGTGGCAGCCGTGGAAGCGGCTCCAGTAATCCGCGAAGCCGTGCAGCACGCGACAGCCGTTGCTCCACCTCCGCCGGCAACGTCCGGTCCAGCGCCGTCATTTGAATATCGTCCGCCGGTGATCAGCGCGCCGTTAGTCAGCGCACCGATAGTGAGCACACCGGAACCGCCGCCCGTCATGCCGGAACCGGTGGTTGAAGCCCGGCCGTTAGTTGAGACAAAGTTGGTAGAGACAAAGCCGGTGGTTGTGCCTGAGCCAGTGGCCGTGCCGGAGCCAATGCGAGCGCCCGAGCCGCCTGCGGTGATGGAAGTGGCCAAGGCTGAGCCGGTTGTACCCAACGTAAGCCAAACCAGCGCCAGCCAGCCGGTTGTGAACCATGAAGCAGTTGTCGCCAAAGTGGAAGAGAGCATTCCAGCAGCAGCCGCCGCAGTCGCCAAAGCCGCCGGCGGCGAGCATGACAGCATTGCGGAAGCCGTGAGCCGCGTTATGGAACGCATGAAAGGCGATCTGGTTGACGAGATCGTCCGCGAGTTGAAATCAAAAAAATAACGTTTCCACAAATTGAATTCCAAGGTTCATGGGGGCGATCAGCAAATCGCCTTCGCCTATGTCGGAAATCGACAGTGAAGCTCACAAAGTATACTTACATCGGCAATTCTCTCTGTTCTGGTATTTTGAAAGGATCCCCCCCTTGAATGCTTCCCAGAGTTTTTCGCGCATCGCCAATAAATTTGGGGATGCCGCATAAACCCTTCCACGATTTTCCCCGATGGCCACGAGCAAATCTTCTTCTACGAGCTGCTTCAGATCGCGGCTAGCCAGATTCTCAGATATCTCAGCAATTCTGCGGTAACTAGAGTTTCTAACTCTTAGACGTAGGGCAGCATCCGCAAGCGGGAATATCATTCTGTCTGGGAGACCCCTTTTCTTGATTTCCAGCTCCATCGATGTCCAGATTTTATCGAGCAGATTCATTCTCCATTGAACTCTGAGAGCTTGGACGTAATGTGCTTTCAACATGAACCGTATCCACGGTCTCGCGTCATTCTCAGGATGAAAAGAACCTTGTCCGACTTCTGCGAGAACGTCATAATATTCTTGTTGTACTTTTCCAAGGTGTTCTTCTACGCTGCAAAACTCCGGTTCCAAAATTCCCTGGCGGGCAAGAATGAGCGTTTGAAGGCATCTTGCCATTCTTCCATTTCCATCCGAAAATGAGTGGATCATAACCAGGTTTAGATGGGCCATTGCAGCTTGCACAATGTCTGGACCCGAATCGGTAGAAGAATTAACGCGATCAATTAATTCGCCAATCAATCCTTCTATCAAGTCCCGATCAGGGCCTTGGTAGACAATTTCATTCTTTAGCTCATCCCTGACGTAAATTGAACCTGGGCGCCAATTCCCTGGATTCTTACTCAAATCGTGGGCCACCATCATGTAGTGCAGGCTGCGAAGATACCCCTCATGTAGCTTGAAGTTTTGATCCTTGGCGAGCTGGAGAACATAGGTCATTGCATTGCGATACCCCGTCAGAGCCAGCACGGTCTCATCGTTGGCCTGCATGGTCTCGTCTCCTTCGACTACTGCAATGGCATCGTCGACACTCGCCCTATATCCCTCGATACTGTTTGACCCGCGGATATTTCTCGCCAGCGTTAGCCGTCTCATCAATCCAGACCATCTGCGAGGACTAGCGGTCACAAACCTGAGTTTCTTTCGTAGCTCCAAGATAAGGTCGCAAGCCTTTGTTTCTGACCGATCTAGTTGAGGTGTCTTGAAAATCACTTTGCCACCTTTCCATATGCAATCTGATCAGATAATATCTGATATAAAGTCATATACAATATTGCAGTCTGACAGGGCCCTGTGCGGGAGAGGCCCAACGACACGAAATACTTGGCGAACAAAACACAGGTTTTGCGAAGAACTCGCGGAACTAGTCGTCGAGGAAGAAAGCCCGCACTAGTGCCGCCGCGTTTGCTCAGTTCCGCTCTGCGCTTGTAAGATCGTGGTTTAGTTACTTTTGCGCGCGCATGTCACACGAACTCCCAAAAACATACGATCCCGGCGCGATTGAAGTTCGCTGGGCGGAATACTGGGTCCACGAGAAGCTGTTCTCGGCGCCAACGCCGACCTCTGGCTCACAGGCCGACAACAAGGCCTTCACGTTGTTGTTGCCTCCGCCGAACGTGACCGGACGCCTGCACATGGGTCACATGCTCAACCACACGGAGATGGACATCATCACCCGTTGGCGGCGCATGCTGGGCGACATGGCCAACTGGATTCCCGGGACCGACCACGCGGGAATCGCCACGCAGATGATGGTGGAAAAACAGGTGGCCACGGAAGGCACCAGCCGCCAAAAGATGGGCCGCGAGGCGTTCATCAAGCGGGTGTGGGACTGGCGCGAGCATTACGGCGGCGCGATTCTTACGCAGATGAAGCGCCTGGGCGTTTCCGTGGACTGGAGCCGCGAATACTTCACCATGGACGACAACCTCTCCGAGTGCGTGCGTGAGGTGTTCGTCCGTCTGTATGAAGAAGGGTTGATTTACCGCGGCAAGTACATCGTGAACTGGTGTCCGCGCTGCATGACGGCCATTTCTGATCTAGAAGTGAAGCACGAAGACATTACCGGCAAGCTGTATCAGATTCGCTATCCGCTGGCTGGCGATAAAACGAAATTCATCACCGTGGCAACCACGCGTCCTGAAACCATGCTGGGCGATACGGCGATCGCGGTGAACCCGAAAGACACGCGCTACACGGCACTAATTGGAAAAAAAGCGATTCTGCCGCTGATGAACCGAGAGATCCCGATCATCGCCGACGATTACGCTGACCCGCAATTTGGCAGCGGCGCCGTTAAAGTGACACCGGCACACGATCCTAACGATTTCCAGATTGGCCTGCGCCATAACCTGGTGCAGATTGATGTGATGGACGACACCGCGCACATCAACGAAAACGGTGGCCCCTACAAAGGATTGGACCGTTACGCCGCGCGCGACAAGATCCTGCAAGACCTGGAAGCCGGCGGCTTCCTGATGGGCATCAAGGACCACCCGATGGCCATCGGCATGTGCGACCGCTGCAAGACCGTGGTCGAGCCGCGCTTGTCCACGCAGTGGTTTGTGGCCGTGAACAAGCAACCCAATCACGGCGGGATGAGCCTGGCCGAAGCTGCTAAGAAAGTAGTGGAAGACAGCCACATTCGCTTTACTCCGGCGAACTACAAAGCCATCTATCTGCAGTGGATGGAGAACATTTACGACTGGTGCGTTTCCCGCCAACTGTGGTGGGGCCACCGCATCCCCGCGTGGCATTGCGCAAATTGCAGCGAGATCATCGTGGCCCGTGAAGCGCCCAAGAAGTGCGCAAAATGCGGTAGCGCCGAATTGACGCAGGATACGGACGTGCTGGACACGTGGTTCTCGTCCGCGTTGCTGCCGTTTACAACTTTGGGATGGCCGAATTCGTCACGCGATCTGGAAGTGTTTTATCCCACGTCATTACTGATCACCGGGTTTGACATTCTGTTTTTCTGGGTGGCGCGCATGATCATGATGGGCAGTCACTTCATGCTGCCGCCGAATCGTCCCGCGCTGGCCGGCGAAAAAGGCAAGACGGCGGCGGAACTTCTCAGCGAGAGTGTGCCCTTCCGCGACGTGTACATTCACGCTCTGGTGAGGGATGCCGACCGCCAGAAGATGTCCAAGACCAAGGGCAACGTGATTGATCCGATTGAAGTCACCGAAAAATACGGCACGGATGCGGTGCGCTTTACGCTGGCCTCCATGGCGTCACCCGGCACGGATATTGCGTTCAGCGAAACGCGCACCGAAGGCTACCGGGCTTTTGCTAACAAGATATGGAACGCCGCGCGCTTTGTGTTCATGAACCTGGACCGCGCGGGCGGCAGTCTCACGTCGGGCGCGCCGCCGGAGGAAATGAAGCGCCTGGAAAACCGCTGGATCTATTCGCGGTTTTACCGCGTGTCCGGCGAAGTGAATGACGCGCTGGCGGCTTACCGCTTCGACGAAGCCGCTAACACGATTTACAAATTCTTCTGGGGCGATTTCTGCGATTGGTACCTGGAGATCATAAAACCGCGCCTGATGGGCGACGAAAAAGAAGCACGCCCGGCGCTGGCGTTCCTGGGTGACGTGTTTGAAGGCTCGCTACGGCTGCTTTCGCCGTTTATGCCGTTCATCACGGAAGAAATTTGGCATGCGATGTATGAAGGCCAGCCGCCGAAGAAGTCGATTGCGCTGGCAAAATTCCCGGAGCTGGACAAGCAGTGGCTCAATGACCAAGCCGAAGAGCAGATGGCCGTGCTGCAAGAGTTGATCGTGACCGTACGCAACCTGCGGGCGGAAATGAAGGTCGAACCCAAGGTGAAAACGCCGGTGAAGATCCACGCCGCGGGTGACGTCCAGAAATTGATTGAAGAAAACCGCAGCCTGGTGGAACGCATGGCCAGCACAGAAGGTGTTGAGTTCGTGAGTACTTCCCTGGCGCAGGTGACCGGAGCGCGCACCACGCCGAAGTTTGAAGTGGTACTGGTGTACGAACAGAAAATTGATGTAGCCGCCGAACGCGAGCGCCTAACGAAAGATTTGGCCAAGCTGGAAGGCGAGCTGGCGAACAACAAGAGGCAACTCGGGAATGAACAGTTTCTGGCCAAAGCCCCCGCCAACGTGGTGGAAGGCATGCGCCGGCGCGGGCAGGAACTTGAAGTCTTAATCAAAAAGATCAAGGACGCTCTGGACAACCTGGGTTAAGCTCTAAGGGCTTTAATTATGGATTGGCACAGCCGCAGAATCAGCGCCATACTCGAACACGCGTTGTTGGAGGACCACGCTACCAGTGACGCCACGTCGCGCGCCTGCATTGATCCGCAGCTGCGCGCCACGGCCACCATTACCGCCAAACAGGATTGCGTGATCGCCGGCGTGGGCGCCATCTCGCGTATTCTGGAATTGTATGAACGGCTCGATCAACATGTGATCGGCCATCCGGAAGTCATCAGCCACGGCGAAATTTTTGACGGTGTGCGTTTACGTAAGGGCCAGGTGATTGCCGTGGTCCGGCACAACGCACGCGTGCTGCTTTCGTGTGAGCGCGTGACGCTGAACGTTTTGCAAAGGCTGAGCGGCATTGCCACCATGACGCGCAAATTTGTAGACGCCATTCAGGGGACGCAAGCCCGCATTCTGGATACCCGCAAGACCGCGCCCGGTCTGCGCGTCCTCGACAAGTACGCCGTGCGCTGCGGCGGCGGGCACAATCACCGGCTCGATCTTTCTGACGGTGTGCTGATCAAGAACAACCATATTGCGCTGGCTGGCGGAGTTGCGCCCGCGCTGCAGCGCGTCCAGCAGAACCGCCGTGAAGGATTGCCGATTGAAGTGGAAGTCCGCAATTGGGCGGAGTTGCAGGAAGCCCTGGCCAACGGCGCGGAACGCATCATGCTGGACAACATGACGGTGGACGAAGCGCGCGCTTCCGTGGAACACATTCGCAAGCAAGCGCCCAAGGTCACCGTGGAAGCTTCCGGCGGAATCCGCCTGGAGAACGTGCGCGCGTATGCCGAAACCGGAGTGGATTACATCTCCGTGGGCGCGCTGACCCATTCTCCGCAGGCCGTGGACTTGAGTATGAAGATCATTCCCGCGTAAGCTAGGGGGCGGCGAGCGCGACCGGCTTCCCTCAGCGGCTGAAGCCGGGTTTTCTGGGAACTGTTTCGCAGGCATGAATGCCTGCTCCACCCCGCGGCGGCGGGGATCGTTGGAACCTATGCGATGCTGCCGGGCGGGCTAAGCGGTTG
>JANXPR010000126.1 GCA_025357215.1 Acidobacteriaceae bacterium
ACAGTGGCGATCGGCTACGATCTAGGTTACGTCACGGTCAACGAGTGCATCCAGGATTGGACCGGCATCGTGGACGCCGTGACCATCAACGAAATGATCCTCGGGGTCGGGCTGACCGGCGAGCGGGCACATATCTTCGTGCAAAACAACCATGACGCTGTGACCATCACGTGGGGGCAGGCGGTGCAGGAATTCACCGAGCGCGAGATCCCAAAATGGGAGCACCGGATGGCGGCGGCATTACCTAATTGGGATTTGCTCAATTCGACGTGCCGGGGCGCGCTGCTGTCGCTGGGCTACAATCGCGGCACAGGAGGCTTTAACTCCAGCCTCCCCAGGTACTCCGAAATGAGCAACATTAGGATTGCGATGCTCAATCAACGATTCGAGTTGATCCCCGGCGAGATCAAGTCTATGGTCCGAATCTGGCCCAATGTTCCCAGCCTACAGCGGCGCAGAATCTTAGAAGCGCAGCTGTTCGCAGAGGGCCTATCGCTACCGGCAGAAAAACCTATACCGATTTTTCCTCCAGCACCGCCACCACCCCCAACGCCGGCCAAAGCCGGCCCAACAGGAGCTCTGCCCATGGGCGACACCATCACCGAAATCGAGACCGTGGTTTCCGAAGTCTCAAAGTTCCTCCCGACGATCGCCGGCATCGTGGGCGCGTTCGTGCCGGGCGCCGGCGGGCTGCTCACGATGGCGAGCCCGTTCCTCGCCATCACGAATGAAATCCTATCCGCGATCGAGACCCTGAAATCTGGCGGCATGAGCCATCAATCCGCGGCCGCTGTGGTCGGGGCCGTCGTCACCCATATCGGGCAGACCATCGCGGCCGCGATGCCGGTCGCTCCCGCCGCCTCGGCCTTAGCGCCGCTGGCCCCAGCGCCCGGGTCGGCCCAGGCTCCCACCTCGATCCCGGCCCCGCACGAGACGCACTAAGCCACGTTCACTAGGCGGCAAGAACCCCCGCCCGGGTCATTGACCTGGGTGGGGGTTTTGCTTTATCTGGGACAAGGCGATTCCAGGGGAAGAAAATGCTGCCGTCATGGATTGATCCGCACATTTCCCTGGACGGTATTGCTGCCATCATCACGATCCTGCTCGCCGGAGCGGCGGCGTTACGTCAAATGCTAACGCGATTCACCGGCATCGAAAATCAATCCAGGGCCAACGCCCACACCTTGGTGGAGCACGGCCAGAAGATCGACCGGATCGGTGATGTGATGATCCGCATGGAAAAGTCGGACGGCCGGGTCAATATGCTCGAGCAGGTACAGATCATCCAAGGCAAGCGCCTCGATGAAATGTTTGGCCTGATCATGAAGAAGATCGCCGGGATTAGCGATCTAGGAAGCGTTGGAAAATGAGCAAAGGCCCGATCCGTGTCAAGCTGTTGGACGACCCGGCAGATGCCTCCTCGCCGGATTTTTCAGACAATGTTTCCAACACGATCGCGCTTCCGCCCCCCGACGTCATCGCGGCCGGCGTGAAGAAATTTCGGGAATACGCCAACCTGCATTGGCCTGCCGGCCGGGTGACCGGCACCGGCGAGCTCCAGCTTCGCAGCTTCGATCACCGCAACGATCAGATGCTCCAGATCGCGCTCGCCATGACGTTCGTCGCCATGCGGCAGGCATCTCGAGGTCACTGGATCCAGCAACCCGAGAGCGGCTGACCTGGACGCCGCGGCTTCCCAGGCCGAACCCCGTATCCCCAGAGTCCTTCCTCCCGCCGGTGTGGACCCGTTCCCGCGAGCGCGGTTCGAGCAATTTCTGGCGCGCGTCAAGATCCAGACCAAAGACTTTGGGTTGGTGCCGATGGATATGCTTGGCACCCAGCGCTACGTGCTCGATGAAATGGAGCAGGCGTACAACCAAGGAATCACGACGTTCTACATTCTCAAGGCCCGCCAGCTTGGCATCACAGTGTTTTTCGTGCTGCTCGATATTTTTTGGGCAATGGAGCACTCGGGCCTGCTCGGATCGTTCGTCACTCACACGGACTCCAGCAAGAGCCTATTCCGAAACACCATCAAGGTTATGTTTGCGAACCTGCCAAAGACCCACAAGATGAAATGGCAGACCGAGAATCGCGACATGCTGATTCTCGAGAACGGTTCGTTGTTCCAGTATTTGGTGGCCGGCATCAAAGAGAAATCGAAAGGTGGTCTCGGCCGATCGAGCGCCAACAACTACATTCACGGAACCGAGGTGGCGTTCTGGGGCTCGCCCGACGATTTAAACGAGCTCTCCGCCACCATGAGCACGCACTACCGGCACCGCCTCAAGATCGAGGAGACCACCGCCAACGGGTTCAATTTCTGGGAGGAGCGCTATCGCCTCGCCAAAAAAGACCCGACAATCTGCACAATTTTTGTCGGCTGGTGGCGCCACGATCACTATTCGTTTTTCGATGATCACCCCTGGTTCAAGGTTTTTATGCCGCAGGGGCACGACACCCCGCTTCATATTCTCGAGCGCAAGCGCGCCCGATTGGTGCTGCAGGAATACGGCATCGAGATCAACCGCAACCAGATTGCTTGGTATCGGTGGCACCTCGAGAGCGAGGTTCAAGGCGATCAGAGCAAGATGGACGAAATGTTCCCTTGGCTCGAGGACGACGCTTTCGTCGCCACCGGCAGCGTGTTTTTCACCAACGATTCGTTGACGCTGGCGGCCCGCCGCGCCCGGCAGCAAAAGTTCCTTCCATACAAATACATCATGACGGAGCGTTGGCAGGATACCGCCGTGGTCAACACCAAGGATCGCCGCGCCGAATTGCGGGTCTGGGAGGAAGCCGATCCGGCCGGGCACTACGTCATCGGTTGCGATCCCGCCTATGGGTCGAGCGAGGCCGCGGATCGGGCCGTGATCCATGTGGCGCGGTGCTTTTCCGACAAGATGGTGCAGGTGGCGGAGTTTGTGTCTCCGATCATCAGCACCTATCAGTGCGCCTGGGCGCTCTGTCACTTGGCGGGCTACTACCGAAACGTCATGGTGAATCTCGAGATGAACGGCCCGGGCGAAGCCGTGTTCAACGAAATGAACGCGCTGCGGACCCAGACCAACGAAATGGTCTCGCAAAATCACCAAGGCAAAGAGCAGAACGATCTGCGCTTGGTGCTGAACCTGATGCGGCACTTTCTCTACAAGCGCGCCGATACCATGAGCGGATCGCTGGCGTACCAGTGGCGAACGTCTGGATCAAACAAACCGCCGATGCTTAATTCGTTCAAAGACAGTTTCGAGCTACGAAGGTTCGTCCTCAATTCGATGCCGCTAATCGAGGAAATGAAAACCATCGTGGTGGATGGAGGCCACATCGCGGCGGAAGGCAACAACAAAGACGATCGGGTCATGGGGGCGGCGCTGGCGCATGAGGCATGGCGCAAGTGGGTACAGCCACGGCTGCGGAACATGGGGCTCACTTTCGAGCGAGCCTACATGCAATCGATCGGCGCCGGCCCCGACCAAGCGCAGCGCATGGCGATCGACTACCTACGCACCCAGAAGATCACCCTTAACGAGCGCGAGGATTTGTGATGGCGGAAAGAGAGAAAAAATATCTAGGCGATATCGGCTGGGCGATCGACGCCATGCGGATGGGCCGCAAGGTGCGCCGCCTCGGGTGGAACGGTAAAGGCATGTGGCTGGCGCTATCGCCCGGCAACGACGGGCTGCCGGCCAAGAATTTCTGGTCCGACGCCGCGGCTGAGTTCGCCAAGGGCCAGCCGGGCGGAAGGGCGAAAGTCCTTCCGTGCATCATCATGAAAACCGCGACCGGGGAAATCCTGATGGGGTGGTTGGCATCCCAGACCGATCTCCTCGCCGCCGATTGGGAGGAAGCGATATGAGCGAGAGAAGCGAGCAGGAGATCGAGAAAGAGATTCAAGCAAAGGGCCTGAACGCCCCGCGCCTGACGCAGGAGATCATCGACTCCATGATCGAGGCGGCGGCATACCACGTTTTTGAAGGCACTACGCTTACAGTGTGCTGCCTGACACTCCAAAACGGCTTCAACGTGATCGGCCATTCAGCGGCCGCGAGCCCGGAGAATTTCGATCGGAAGATCGGAGAAAGCATCGCGTTCATGAAGGCACGTGAGAAAATCTGGGAGCTCGAGGGCTATCTGCTCAAGCAGAGCTTGTGGGTCAGAATGAAGAAGGGGCGATTATGAGCGAGGAGGCAGCATCAGCCGGCGTCCCGATCGTCGCCCGCAAGCGTGAGCTCGATCCGGTCGAGGAGATTGCGGATTACATTTCGCGAAGATGGTTCCAGCAACTAGCGCCGATCCGCACCTGTTGCTGGCGCTGCCGCACCGATAGCCCGGTGGTGCATGTCCCGATGGGCACGCTGGCCTTTGGACAAAGAGTCGGTCGCCTCGAGCGGGACATAACTCCAGACGTGCAACAGGCGTTCGACAAGATCGGCTGGAAATTCCAGCACAAGCGGTCCTACTGCCCGCAATGCAAGGGACTTGGGAGCACGTGACACAAGAACAGATCATCAGGTGGTTTCGGCGCTTCCAGCACGACCCTATGTTCCGCGACGAAAACGGTTCGCGGACCATCCCGATAGTATGCCTCTGCAACTTTGCCGACGTCGCGCCGCAGCACGTCTACATGCTGATGCGCGGCGAAATATCTCTCACCGAGAACTACAACAACAGACTTTCCTACGCGATCGGCTGCGTCGAAAACGGTCTCCGCTTCACCCGGCGCCGGAAAGTGTACGAGGTCACGTGCGCGCCTGGATTCAAGCCGCAGAGCTTTGAGCAGATGCCCCGCTACGAGCCTCCAAAACCGCGACCGGGCAGGAGGGCGGAGGCGTGATTGTCAGGAGTTGGTGTTGCTTAAATAAGCACTGTCTTAACGTGTTCGACATGGCGGATGCGGATCACCCCCCATGCCCGACGTGCGGCGGCCTGCGCGTCAAGTGGGTGCCGCGGCCGATCGCCATCCGGTCGGAAGCCACCAAGCGGGCGGATCGCACCGTGACGCAGCTGCAGGAGACCTACGGGGACAAGAATTTCCGGAGTCCAGTGCGCCATGAGCGCATGGCCCCAAAGGTCAATCCGACCGTCACCCCGGGCAAGAGCATGACGTTTTCGCCGGCCGGGATGCCGGGGTGGAAAACTGAGGTGCCACTTGACGCCAACGGGGCTCCTGCTTCCATCTGTGCGCCTACCGGGGTGTCGGCGCCGCTCACCATTAAGGGCCTGGAGCAGAAAGTTCCGGTCGATAAGCGCAGCCCGACCAGCCACGGCTCGAGACCAAAGTACGAAGGCAGCTGGCGGCCGCCGGGGGGAGTTCCGAAATGATCATTCCGTTGGGAAAACAAAAAGGCGGCCGCGCGCGCGATGACCGGATCGATGAGATCCTGGGAATTTGCCTGTCTTCAAAACGCGACCGAGATGCGCTCTACCAGAACCGCAAGCGCTATTTCCTGTTCGGTGGAGGAGACCTAACCTCCGACGTAAAATACAATCGCCTGCAGGCCCACACTGATCTGGTTTCTTCGTTCCTCTATGCGCCGGATCATTGCCGCTACAACATCGCGGCTCCGCGCAACGCAACGGATGAAATCGTGGCGCAATGCACCGGACTCGAGGATGAGTGGAACGAAGTGTTCCGCGACTCCGGCTTGGCCTATCAGTACGCGGAGGGCGTGCTGTGGTCGCTAGTTTTCGATTCAATGTTTATCAAGCTGGGCTGGAACAACGCCCGCTCCGATCTATTCGGTAAGCTGTTTTCGCCAAGCAACTTTGCGGTCTACGACGACTCCGAGCCTGATCTCGACTCGCAGGAGGCGTTCGTTCACTCATATTCGCTGAATTGGGACAACGCGGTCCAACGGCTGCTTCGCGCCGGCAAAAAACCGTTCATCAAAAAGATGACGCCGCGCCCCGGCAACATCATGGACGACATGCCGGCGGTGCTCGCCAACTTGATCATTAATTCGACCGGCGGGCCGAACCTGATGGGTAACATGACGGGCCGAGCCAATATGGATTTCGAGCCGCACGCCACTTACCAAGCAAACTCCCACAACCCCATGGTCAGGTTTCATGAAGTCTGGGCATGGGACGACGTAAGCGAGGATTACGCGATCTTCACGTGCTGCGATGGCGTCGATGGAGTGCTGTCGGATAGCCGAGAGACCATCGAAGCGATGGCGAAAGCCGACAAAGGGCCGTCGCGCGACCGCTACAAGGGCAAGAGCAACATATTTCTCGAGAACGAGCATCCGTTCATTCACATCAAACCATACGGTCTCTATGATTTCTTCTGGGGTGAAGCTCACGTCGATCGCTTGATCCCGCTGCAGGTGTGGACCAACGAGCGACTCCAGCAAATTTCCGACGTGCTGGAGCGCCAGATCGACCCCGCGAAGGTGTTTTCTGGCTTCATGGGACTCACCGACGAAAAAGCCGATGCTTTGGGCGGTCCAAACACATGGGTTTACGACATGGTTCCGGGCGCCAAGGTCGAGGAATTGAAGCCGATCATGCCGGATGATCTTTTTCGCGAATTCAACGAGATCGGAGCCATCTTTTTGGAGGCTTCCGGGCTAACCGAAACCGTAACCGGGCAGGGGACTCAAGGCGTGCGCGCGAAGGGGCACGCCAAGCAGCTGGCGATGACAGGATCGGGGCGAATCAGGAAGGTCGCGGTGGGCCTCGAGCAGTCGCTTTCCAAGCTCG
The DNA here is from genome assembly GCA_025357215.1 of Acidobacteriaceae bacterium. Classification (GTDB taxonomy): domain Bacteria; phylum Acidobacteriota; class Terriglobia; order Terriglobales; family Acidobacteriaceae; genus Angelobacter. The sequence goes on from JANXPR010000126.1 coordinate 6,706, forward strand.
GGGACGTCGGAATCAAGCTAGTGCAAAAAAATTCTGCGGAGCGGTTCAAGACCGACGCCGGCCAGGAAATGGTGGCGGCCCTGATGGCGGTCGATAAGCTGAAAATCCGGGTGGCGGGTCACTCGCACTCGCCGCTGTTTGCCGATGAAAGCAAGGAGCAGGCGGCGGCGCTGTTCAAGGCTCAGGCCATCGATCGCGAAATGCTGGTCAGGATGCTTAACCCGCCGAACGCCGATAATATGATCCACGCGCTGCGCAAGCGGGTTAAGGCGGAGCAGGCGCAGGCTAAGGAAAGGGCCGCACAAGGCATCAAAGACAAGGCAGGAAGCAAAGCTGCTTGAGGTGGCACTAGCGCAGCACATCGAAGGTGCTATTCTCTGAATTGCAAAAGCAAACCACCCGAGTTAACGGGCAACCAAGAGGAGCAGCACCATGGCACGACGTCATCGTCGGAGTCGCCGCAAGTAAGCGGCCCATACACATCGGTTTTCTCCAAGGTTAAGCACTTGCCCCGGCCTACGCCGGGGTCTTTTTTTGAGTGATTGATGAGTTCGTTGTCTGACCTATCACTAGACGACAAAAAATAATTGGGAATATCTGGCGGTGTAATTGAGGGATTCCTTGATGCCACCGCCGTTTGGAATGAAGCCACCGATGACCGCCGGAGGTCAATTGCCGGGGCGTCCTACGCTTCCAGGCAACCCAGCCGGCGGACCAACGGGGCCAGGATCTTCACCGGCGCTTTCTCCAGGCGACGGAGCCGGAGCCGAAGCTGCCGCCGATGCTACCGTAAAGAGCGCGCTTCCTGTGCTGCATAAGGCGCTGCTTTCGTACCCGGTCGGATCAAAGAAATATTCTGGTTTGTTGAACGCGCTTCGCGCCTTGACGGCGAATTTCGGCAAGGAAGAAACCGCCGCCCTGACGCCGGCAGCGGGACAGCAGATTCAGCAAGCCGCCCGACTCGGCGGCGGCATGGCTGGTGGGGCTCCACCTCCGGGTCTCGCTCCGAGACCCGGAGCCGGCGGCCCAGAAATCCAGGGAATGGAAATTCCCGGCGATTGATTGTTTGGAATTGGTCGGAAGGAGTGTCGATCATGAGCGAGTATTTGAAGCCCAAGGTCTCCAGCGGAGACATGAGCGAGCGCAAGCGCAAGAACGGCATGTTTCAGAACACGGCGCCCTATCCGCAACTCGGGGGCTTTTCCAGCGCCTCCAAGGTCCCCGAGCCGGATAGGCCGCTGGCGCTCGAAAAAGGCGATCTGGTCCGCAAGGGAAAGCCGATCTGATGGCGGATATTCGCGGCGATTTCAAGGGACCGACCCAGCCTCCCGAGAGCGCTGTAAATCCACTCGGAGAGGAAGTGAAGCGCGACGGCGGCGGCTACAAGGGGCTGACCGACACGACCGTTCCGATCCCGCGCAACATGGTCGATTTCATCCCGGCTGGGAATCTTAGGCGCGAGGTGCAGGCCGAGCAGTATTCCAACCCGCGCGGTTGGCCCGGCCTCGCCGGTATCGAATTCGGAACAACGGCAAAAAAGCCGTTCCTGCAGAAAGAGGACGACGCCAAGGTGGAAAAGTCCCGTCACATGTCACGTACCGGAAAACCATAAGCAACAAGGAAAATGTGACATGCCTGATCAGAAAACAGTTATGGACGTCGGCGCGCTCGCCCTCAAGCTCGCCGGAAATCCAAAGACCCGGGGTACTTTTCTCAGACAGGTTGCGGCGATTGATCCCACCTATCGCCTGCCGGCCGACGTGCAGCTTGCCGATCTCAAAAATGAGATCAGGCGCGACAAAGAGAACGACAAGATTCATCGGGCCGCGGAGGTGTCGGCGGCGCGCGAGAACCAGCAACGCGCCAAGCTGCTCGAGCACGGCCGATACTCCGAAGATCAGGTCAAGGAGATCGAAACCGTGATGAACAAATACGGTCTCCGGGATTACGAAGCCGGCAGCAAGCTATACGCAGCCGACACCGCTCCGGCGCGACCGTCCAACCGAGACCGTCCACGTCACGGCCAGATCTGGGAATTTCCCGATCTGCCGGGGCTCCTGCAGAACCCGGAGAAAGCGGCCAACGACGCCGCCTATGCCGTGCTTGACGAAATGCGCGCCGGTAGGTGAACCAAACGTGATAGGAGGCTAACATACCCCAATTTGGCCAGGGCATAATTCCCGCTCAGGGAGCGATAGCCGCGGAGCTCGCGGCCGTCACTCGTCGCGCGTTCTTGCCGAAGGTCTTTATCCAGCTTTGGAAATCGACCCCTTGGATGGCCGCGATGCTGTCGCATGCGCAAGTCGCCACCGGCGGCCTCTCCCCCATCACGGTGCCGTTGCAGGGCAACCCGATGGTCACGATCCAGAACATGGGATACGACGGATCATTCAACCAGCCCGGCGTGACCCCGGGAATCCAGAACGCCGAATTCAACCTCAAGGGCTACCTGACCGCGATCCCGTTCCTGGGACTCGAGGGCTTGGTGCAGCTGGATTACAGCGTGGTGCCGCTGATCGAAGCGCGCATGAATGACGCCACCAACGTCACGCTCGATCGTTTCTCCACCGACATGTACAACAACCTGACCAACACTCAGTCCATGATCGGGTTGCCGGCCGCTATCGATGACGGCACATTCGCTGCCAACTACGGCGGCTTGAGCCGTACCAACAACACGTTCTGGAAATCAACCTACGTCCACAACGGTGCTCCCACCACTCCTACGCGCAACCTCATGCTCCAATATATCAGCCAAGTAACGAAGGTTACGGGCGAGATTCCCAAGATGGGCCTTATGGGCTTCGGGACATGGACCAATCTGGCGCAGGATTTCACGCCCAACGAGCGCTATGTGGTCACGCCGAATCAGCCGTTTGGCGAGGGAAAGGTGGAAGCGCTGTTCCGAGCTCTCGACGTCGCCGGCGTGCCTTTCTATCCAGACCCGTATTGTCCAGAAGGCACCCTCTATCTCCTCAACACTGACTACCTCTCGCTCTATGTCCATGAGCGGGCTTCCTTCTACTTTACTGGTTTCGAGAGCACGCTCGCCAACGGGCAATTCGGCTACATCGGGGCGCTCTTGACGTTGCTCGAAATGGTGGACGTCAAGTGCAAGGCGCACGGCAAGTTCGATAACCTTGCGTTCCTGAATATCTGATCTCGGCGCTGCGGCGCAATGGATGGCGCGAGAAGCGCCGACACTAGGAGTCTGACATGAGAATCGGTGGCGTATTTCCGCTCAACCAAGCCGGCACCTTCCCGTTGTCCCTGCCGGGCGGGGCGTATTCCTACCTGCCGCCGGGAAATTACCTGCTCACGCTTGGCGGTCAGACCATCTTGCAGTGGTGGGATCCGGTGCAAAGCGGCTGGCGCAACGCCTCCACCCCCGGAGCCCCGACGTTCGCGGTCTCGATCGACGGCTACAACTACCGCCTGATCAATATGTCAGGAATCGTGCAGGGCGCTTCGATCATCACCCCGGGTACCACCGGCGTGAACGGCATCGGTCCGACCACCACCGGCACGACGGTTACGTTCGCGGCCCCGGCCGCCGGCATCACCGCCAAGGGTTACGTGGTGATCGGCGGAGCCGTGGGCGCCGCGGGCGGCGCCGCCACCGTGACGCAGGCGGGCTCTGGCTACCTCACCGCGCCGCTGATCCTGATCGACCCGCCGCCCTACGGCGGTATCCAGGCGACCGCGGTTGCGGTGCTGACCGCGGCCGGCGCGATCTCATCGGTCACTATGGTCAACCCCGGTGCCGGCTATCTCGCGGTGCCGAATTTCTACGTGGTGCCGCAGTTCTTCGATTATCCGGGGGCTCCGACGCTCCCGGGCGGCGCCCCCCAGGCGGTCAACTTCCCGCCCGGGCAGTTCGTCAACATGCCGCCGCAAAACTTCATGCAAGGGCTCACCCAGGCGTTTCCGACCACCGGCGGCGCCCTGATCACCAGCCCGGCGCTGGCCGGCTCCGGCACCCTGACCGGTATCGTGATCACCGACTACGGGGCGGGCTATCTGGGCTCCGCCATTCCGGCGATCACGTTCGCGGGCGGCACGCTCGCGGGCGGTGTGGCCGCCACCGCCATCATGTCCATGTCGCTGCTCACCCTGACGGGTGCCACCGGCGTAGCCTACACGATCGGCAACGTGTGGGAGAGCTCGCTGGGCCTCCTGACCCCTGCCGTCGCACCGCCGATCACGACCGCTTACGTGAACAACAACTGGCTGCAGCCGCGTCCGGCTCGCGGCGTGCTCACCTCCACGGTCGGCGCGCTGACGATGGAGGATCCCGGATTCGGCTTCCAAAAACTTCTGGTCGCGGGTAACTTCGGCGTTGCTCAAGGCACCACGATCGCCACCACCACGATCGTTTTTTCCGCCATCACCATGGGCGGCATCAACGACACGTCTATCGTCCAGGCCAACGTAAGCGAGTAGGGGGCTTCGATGGAAGATCGCGAAACGCTGGATCGGCTGGCTACCGCCCGCCGCGCCGCCTACGAATCAGCCCCTCGAGACAGCAACCACCACATCGAAGCCGCGATGGTGGCGGCTGTTGTGCGAGAAATGGACGCTGGCGGCGCCAGCCCATCGGTTGAAGCCGACAGCCCCTTGCTCGAGGAGAGGGTGGCGGAGCTCACCAAGAGGATGGACAGGGTGGAGGCGGCTCTGGTAGAGGTGACCGAAGCTCTATCCGCGCTGGTCGCTCAAGTTTCTACCCCGGACACACACAAGGAACCCGAAGATGGAGCAGAATCCGGATCAGGAGCTCGACCAGCCCCAGGTGATGAACTGCAAGATCTTGAATCGTAACGATTTTACGATCTCGGATCGCTTCGACGGCGTGCCATACGTGTTCGAGACCAATCATCCTGTGTCGGTGCCGATCGACGCGGCGAATCATATCTTTGGTTGGTTCCCGGGCGTGGACAAAGAGATCGTCAAGCGCCACGTGCAGAAGAGATTCGGCTGGAACACGCCCGATATGGTGAAGGAAGGCCAGCACAACAGGTTTTTCGGTCAGATCGAGATTACGCCGATCATGTACCGGATGGTGCCTGTCGAGGTGGACGACGAAGGCTTGCCGGTCGAGTTTGTCACCAGCTCCGATGAGCGCCGCCCGCGCGGTCCAAAGACCAACAAGCTCTTGCAGGCGGCGAACGAGGCTCTCGGAGCCGGAGCGTAATCCAGCGCGGAGCAGGCGGGTGACAAATGCTCCTATCGGATTACATTTCTCAAGTACAGGAGTTGGTCCACGATAGCTCTGGGATCGATTACACCCAGACTGAAATGACCAACTTCGTGAACAACGCCCGCAACCGCGTGGCGCTGGATTTTCACTGCATTAGGACGCTTTTTGCTCCCCTGACCACGATCGTTGGTCAGGAAATTTATCCCATGACCGGGGGCATAGGCGGAGCCATAGTCACGAACGGCGGGTCTGGATATTCGTCTGCCCCGACGATCGGCTTCGCTCCCGTCAACCCCATTCTCGGCGTAACCGCCACCGGCTTCGCCGTCATGAGCGGAACGGCCCCGAATATGACGGTCTCCTCCATCGCGATGACGAATTGGGGCTCCGGCTACACGGTACAGACGGGAGCTATTGTCATCGCCGGCGGAGGCGGCTTAGGTGCTGCCGCAAACGCCCTCACGATGATCAACGTGATGGATAACGTGTCGATCGCAGTGATCAACGGCACCCAGCGGCAGACGCTTCTTTGGTGGCCTTTCAGTAAGTTTCAGGCTTTTGCCAGGGCCAATTCCACGGTCTCTGGTCAGCCTGTTGTGTGGAGCAACTACACCGAACAGAATAGGATTTTTCTTTACCCGGCGCTGCCGGATCAAAACTACGTGCTCGAGATCGATGCGGTTATCGGCACCGCCACGCCGCTGGTGAGCATTACGGACGCCGACACGCAGATCCTTAACCCGATGGCGGATTGCGTGCAGTTTTACGCGGCTTTTCTGGCGCTCTTGAAGCTGCAGAATTTCGAGCAGGCCGAGTACATGAACAAAAAGTACGAAGCCCGCCAGATGAAGATCCAGCTTACCCGGCAGACCGTCCGAAACCCTAACGTCTATCAGAATAATTGGCGGCGCCTGCAGAGAGGAGGCTGATATTCCTTCTCCTCCGATCAGCACAACGCAAAAAGCAACCAAAAGCTATATAGCGTATCGTGGCTTCACCACCATGAACACGCAAAGCTCCCGAGAGGCGCTTCCTGCCAATGAGCTCGCTTGGTGCGAAAACCTGCAGATCGTAGGACCCAACCAACTTGTGTCGTGTCAGGCTCCGGCGGCTCCGATCGCTACTTTGCCGGGTGAAACCATCGTCTCTCAATGGTTCGCCAACTACACGCCGCCCGGCGGGATCGCGACCGACTACATTATTTGTTTCTGTCAGTCCGGAGCCGGCTACCAAGTCAACGCCATTACGGGGGCGTTTGTAAAATTTGCCGTCGCGGGGACATTTTCCAACGCCCCCGACATGACGGTGTGGAGCTCGCAGCGAATCCTGATAGCGGACCCGACCGCCGGATACTGCACCTGGGACGGGCTGACGTTCGTACAGTCAGGAGGGGTCTCTCCCAGCTTCGTCATCACCAACGGAGGATCAGCCTATGGGGCGCCGCCTGTGGTCACGATTTCGGGCGGCTCCGGCGGCGGGGCTACCGCGCACACTGTCATCACTGGCGGCGTGGTTACGTCGATTGTGCTGGACAATGCGGGTGCGGGCTACAAGGCGGGAGATACCCTTACGCTCACTTTTGCCCCTCCCTCTACCACGGTGGCGACGGCGATTGTTTGGCCGATTCTGGTTTTCAACCCCACCACACTAGCCATCTATGCAGGCCGGGTGTGGCTCGCCGGCGGAAGAATCTTGGAGTGGACCGGAACCAAGGGCTACGATGACGTCAACAGTGCTGACGCCGCAGGGTCAACAACCATCAATGACGCAGATCTTGTGCACTTCATTACAGCATTACGTTCCCTCAACAACTTTTTGTATATCTTTGGTGACAGTAGCATCAAACAAATCGGCACCGTCACCGTGTCCGGAAGCGTCACGATCTTTAACATAGTCACGCTTTCATCCGACCAGGGCACGACTTTCCCGCGGGCGATTGCGTCATACAATAGGCTAATCCTTTTTGCGAACAAGGTAGGGGTGTACGCGATCCTAGGAGCATCGGTCGAAAAAGTATCCGACCAGATGGACGGGATCTTCTCGAATCTCGATTACAGTCAGCCGCTACAGACAGCGGTGCAGGATTTGCATACGTCGCTGCACACATTCTTGTTGCTGGCCCGATATCGGGATCCCGCCAAGGGCGTTACCCGATCCTTGATCATGTGCTTTTACAAGAACCGTTGGTTCGTCGCCAGCCAGGGCAATAATCTAACCTCTATGACAACGGCGCCGATCAACGGGGTGATCGATACGTTTGCTTCGTCGGGCAGCGACGTCACGCAGATTTTCCAGGCCAATACGCCGGTTTCGGTGCTGCTTCAAACAGCACTCAGCGACAACAACTCGCCTTACATGGGAAAGCGCGCCCTGCGCTGTGCAATCTCGATTTTCTCGACCGTGTTTGCCACCGTCACGGTCGCGATAGATACCGAGAATGGGTCTATTCCGCAGAATTTCTCCACCGGAATCCCTGTGCAGTGGGTCAATAATGCGAATCAGCCTGTACAGTGGCAGAACAACGCTCTGCAAAATGTTAATTGGGTAACGGCGGGATTCCTTTATCAGAGGCTTCCGGCCGCCGGCACCGGAATCTTCCTCGGTATGTCGCTTAGTGGGACCTTCACCGGAACGCTTAACGGTTTGGTGCTCGAATATCAGGACGCCGCCGTCATGGCATCCAGAACAGGGGCCTAAAATTCCGATCTTTTTCCATGATACGGTGCTACCGAAAGACCCGATAGGTTTTTCGATCTGGTTACAGGAGCACTATTTAGAGCACGTGCAGTTCGTGACGCTGTTTCAGAAAAAGACGCCGCCGATTTTTATTCCTGATTATAATTTCGCGTTGTGGGAGGATGACAAAAAGGTAGTGAGCTCTTGGCTTGAGTCGCACGAAGCGGCTCATGTGGCGCTTCGTGCAAACACCGGGGTATCTGGTATAAATCTAGCCGACGTCGATTTGGCGAAGGAGGAAGAATGGTACACATGGATGGACGATCACGCGGACGAGCACGCCCTGATCAGATCGGTGCTGGGGATCAATACTTAGATTTCGGGGTGGAGTTTTTTACCAAAGAGGCCATTCCGACGGCAATTCTGGAGGCGCACCATGCGGAGGTCGGGGTGCTCAAGGGCACTCTCGATCTCATGCCGGATTGGGCGCAGTACGAGCTCCTGCAGGTAAAAGGCGAGCTTATTTTCATAACCGCCCGCAGCAATAGAGCCCGCGTGGCCGGCTACATGCTGGTGATCCTCCGGCCGCACCTGCACTACGCTGGGGCCAAAGTCGCTTATGACGACGCGCACTACCTGACGCCAAAATATCGCGGCGGCGGCTGGGGCAAGAAAATGATCCAATACGCGGAGCGTAGAGCTAAGGCGTATGGCGCTAAGGTTTTCTCGATGCGGACCAAGGCCGGCGAGCACAATCACGGATACATTTTCGAGTCGTTAGGCTATAAGCTGACCGATCTTGTTTATTTGAAGGATCTGACAGATGGCCCTCCTTGATGTGGTGGAGTTGCAGCCCGGAAAGTGGGCCGTCATGATGGGGGAGGATGTCTGCGTTCAAGACCTATCCAACGCTCAGGCTTGGCGGTGGGTCGATCGCCATCTAGGTGAATCGGTATCGAGAAGCGAGAGCGTCGGCGAGTGGATCTGGCAGGAGAAGCTAAATGCGTGATCTCTGGGCGTGGGGATGGGAGCCGTCTTGGTTGCTTTGTTCCGCCGACGATGACGACGACGGGAGTAGCTCGAGCGCCGGCGATGATGACGACGACGGCAGCAGCAGCAGCAGCAGTAGTAATAGCTCCGACAGCGGCAAAGACACCTCCGGTACAGACACCTCCGGTACAGACACCTCCGGTACAGGCACCTCCGGTACAGACACCTCCGGTACAGACACTTCCGTTACGGACACTTCCGGCAAGGACAGCCCGGCCGATGGCCTGAGCGGCGGCAATTTCACCGAAACCAGCGGCCCTGGTGGCGGCACTGGTCCCGGCCCGGGAGGGGGACCCGGCAGCGAGGGCGGCGTGTCATCGGACACCGCCAGCGCGCTTGACGCCGTCGCCTCCGGCCCCGCGGCTGGATTCTCTGGTGGCTTCGGCGGTGTGACGTCGGCGCAAGACGCTCTCTCGGGTCTCGATAGTCCCGTCGAGCAAGCCTTGGGCCTCGCGGCCGATCCATCAGCCATGATGGCAAGCAATATGGCGGTCGGCCCCAATATCACGCTCGATAACCCAGGCGATCCAAGTATCACGCTCGATAACCCCAACGATCTCGAGACCGTGCAAAGCCCGTTTGACGCCACCGGGCTGCAGAACGCTCCGGTGGAGGGCCTGAATTCCCCATTCGGAGCCGGTCCGGGCATGGTCTCCGGCGTGCAATCGGCTGACGCTCTCTCCTCGTTGGATAACCTCACCTCGATCGGCACCATGACGGCGCCCGGGAGCCTATCCACCGGGGCGCCCGCTACCTTGGCCGGCGGCGTGGTTGGAGGCATGACTCCTGGGAGCGCACTAGGAGGGCTCAACTCACCGTTCGGGGCGAGTCCTGACGCCGCCAACCCGACGCTGGCGGCGAACGCCGCTGGCTTCAACGCCGGCTTGGACCAAGGTTTGGCGCCAGATCCGGCGTGGACCAATCCTGCCAACATGAACAATGATCTTGGTCCCCTGGGTACCTTCCCGGCAACAGGAGCGCTTGCGGATTCAGTTCCACTCCCTACCGACAGACCCGCCACCGCGCCTCTCGCCGGTGGCGGCAATCCGGGTCCTGGATTAGACCCAAGCCCCGGTCCTGGGGCCGTCAAGGTAAGCGATGGCAGCTTTAACAGCCTCGACGCGCAGGCCGGGCCGCCCGCCTCTCCTGGGCCTTCCCAGGTCACTGGCGGGCCTAATCCCGACGCCAGCCCGAGTCCTATTTCGGACACAACGGCCCCAAGCCCTGACCCGGGAACCAGCGTCCCCCAAGGGGTCGCGGATGCGCTGGCGGGAGCAGACAGCACCGGGAGCTCCACCGCGCCCGGATTCCCGCTGGCCTCCCAGATCGTCGCCCCGATTCCTTCCGGGCCACCGAACCCGCCTCCGACTGCCCCTGACGGCGGCAACTTTAACGTCGAGAACGGAATCTATGGCGCCCCTACGTTCGCCGGCGACGTAAGCGGGCCGCAGATCGGTGGCGGCGGGTCGCAGGCCACCCCAACCTCACCGGATGGGTCAATAACGGTCGGTAACACAGACGTAGTGCAGACGGCCGGCGACGGCGGCAACTACAATTCCGAATCCGGGATATATGATGCTCTGAACAGCGCTTCTTGAGCGCGCACAGGAGGGGCACGTGGGCTTCGACGTTGCAGCAATCGGCTTGGGGCAGCTATTCGGCTTTGGTGACGTAGCCGCGGTGGGTGGCGAGGTGTCGGCCTACCTTGGATTCGGCGCGGCCGATGCGGCGGCCGCTGGAGCCACCGACGTTGGCCTTGGCGTAGGCGCTGATGCGGTGGCCGGGACTGACGCAGCTTTGGGGGTCGGTGCAGTGGCGGCCGATGTGGGGGCTGGCCTGGGCGCTGCGGATGCCTTTTCTGGGGCTGGTGTGGTTTCGGGAGCCCTCGAATCGGCCGGCGGCGGCTTCGCGACCGACACAGCCGCCGCCACCGCGGCAGGGACCGGCGAAGTGGGAGCCAGCGCCAGCCTGCCGGGCGCCGGCACGATCGACGCCGCGAGCGCGCTTGCTGGCTCTCAGAACATCGACGCCACCCTCGGGGTCGAATCGGCGGTCCCTACCGCCGACAGCGGCGTCACCACGGCCGCCGCGGCGCAGGCTGCAAACCCGGGAATCGGCGGGGCATCCCCGATGGGGCCGGGAATGGGCGGGGCGACGGCGATCGGGGAGCAGGTGCCGGCTGCGGCCGCGACCGAAGCTGCCGCGCCGGCAGGCGATATGCTTTCCGGGATTGGCGACAAGGCGGGCTCGCTTCTCGGCAACAAAGCCGTGCAGATGGGGTTGCCGCTCGGCGTGCTGGGTTATGATCTCTTGAAGGGGCCGCCGCCGCTGCCGTCCAATGCGATCTCAGCCATTAATGGCGCGCAGCAAGGCGGGCAGAATATCCCGCTGTTCAACCAGACCGCCGCCACCGATCTCAACCTTGCCAACAATTTCCAGATCAGCCCGGCGCAGGCGGCTTCCATCAACACATGGAAGCAGAATCAGTACAATGCGCTTTATCAGCAAATCGCCAACCAGGGGAACGCCAACCCAGAATCGACGTCTGAGTGGGTACAGGGCAAAAACCAGATCGACCAACAGGCGCTCTCCCAACAGACCCAGATGGTCAGCCAGCTGATAACTACCGCGTTCCAGGCGGCCGGCGCCGCGAATTCCGCCACCTCGCAAATGGACAATACGCTGATGCAGGCAGCGCAGCTGCAAATCCAGCAAGATAATGCGTTCCAGCAATCGGTGTCGTCGGCCCTGCAATCGTTTGGGCTGATCGCTGCCCTTAGTGGCAAGTTCGGGAATTCTGGAGCAACAGCATGATCGGGGATGATCAGACGTTCGATGAGCGGGCCGGCGGCATGTTCGATCAACCGTTTGCAGAGCGGGCCGGCGGCATGTTCGATCCGGGCGCGGCTGATCCGCAAGACCAAGGCGGCGGAGCTCCGTCATGGCTGGCCGATGCTTCCGCGGTGCCGCCCGGTGCGGCCGCGGCGCTTAACGGCGCCCAAGGCGGGGGCGTGTCGGCTGATCCGCGCCTCGATAAATTGCAGGGGGAGTTTGACCAGCTACGGACTGATCGCCGCGCCGCGCTCGATCCTCTGTACAAGCAGGCTCACGACCAGATCGAGCAGCCTAGTCCTCAGATTCCACAGATGGAGAAATCCCCCAAGGCCCCAACCCAACAGATCGGCCAAGGCGCGATGGAATTCCTGCAGGTCGCTACCGTTTTCGGGGCGCTTGCTGGATTACTGGCGCGGCGCGGCACCACTACCTCGCTCAATGCTTTTGGTGCCGCCATCAAGGGGTTCACCGAAGGAAACCTGGAGGTTTACAAATCAAAATACGAGGAGTGGAAAGCCGCCACCACGGAGGTTCTAAACAACAATCAGCAAAAGCTGGATCAGTATAATATGATCTGGAAAGACAAAAAAATGAACCTCGACCAGAAGATGGAGGAGATCAAGCTGGTCGCATCTCAGTACGGCGATGAGATCACTTATAATCTCACGGCTCAAGCTAACTACACCGCCGCGGTTCAAGCGATCGAGAAGCAGCGGGAGTTTCAGTGGAAGATGCAACAAAGCACGGACAAAACGGTACGCGACCAAACAGCTTTGATGAGCAAGCTTCAGGACAAGCAAGACAAGAAGGATGAAATCAAAACGGTTGGCGACGGCATTATTTCAGGGCTGCAAGACCCGAAAACTACCGGGCTTTACAGCAACCAACTTCCGCTCCGCGCGTATTTGACAAAACAGGGCTTCAACCAAGCCCAGGCGGAGCTCCAGTGGAGGGCCGCCGAAAAGCAAGTCACGTCGCAGAATGGACCCCAACAAGGTCGGTTCTTTGGTCTCGCCAAGGGCGTTGACAGCAACATCGATCGCGTGTTGGAGCTTTCAAAGCAGATGGACCTATCCGGGATGGGTCCGTGGAACACCGCGAAGCTGGAATATCTCATAAAGACCCGTGGAAACACTCCAGAGGGAAGGCTGGCGACCCGCTACATAACGGCGGTGGCGGACCTCAAAGAGCCTCTTGCCCAGCTTTCAAACGGGGCATACGCCCCGACTGAATCATCGTGGGTGCAGGCAAACAAGCAGGTGAACAGCGATTACGGCGTGAAGCAGCTGGCTGATTCATTGGATGAGGTTAAGCGATCGATTAAATTCCGGGTGAACGCCATCAAGTCGATCGGCGGGTTACCGCCAGGATCGGAAAACCGCTACGCTTCTCCGGCCACTACGGAGGAGCCGCCGAATAAACCAGCGGCGCAGCAAGACCCATTGGGAATCAGGTGATGGACGATCAGCAACCCGCCGCCCCCAAGCTGTCGATGCAGGATATCCGCTCGAAATTTCCGCAGTACGGAGACATGTCAGACGACAAGCTGGCGGACTCCCTGCACGAGAAATTCTACAAGGACATGCCGCGCGATCAGTTCAACGCCTCGATCGGCTTTACTCCGGAGCCGTTTGATCTCGAGAAGATGGCAGCGCAGAATCGCTCTGACGTGATGGGCAACGTCAAGGCGATAGGCCGCGGCGTCGAGCTCGGGGTGGAGGGGCTGGCGGGCCTGCCGGGCGACGTCGAGCGCTTGGTTGGGTCGGGCGTAAAATGGGCAGGCCACAAGCTCGGGCTCAAGGATCCGCCGGAGGGCTCCGATCGATACGCCATGCCAAGCTCGGAGGATATCGGAAAGCAGCGCGAGAAGGTCACCGGAAAATTCGATGAGCCCAGCACCACCTCGCAAAAGTACCTGCAATCGGTCGGTGAATTTCTGCCTTACATTGCGCAGCCGGAAGCAGCGGCGCTCAAGAAAGGCGGCCAGAGCGTCATCCGGAACGGCGTCAAGACCACCACCAACCAGATCGCGGCGACCAGCGCTGACAAGCTGGGCACCCGCGTTGCTGGCGCGGTGGCGGGCGGCGTTGGCTCGGAAGCTGCCGGCGAAGCAGCGGAGGATACCGGCTATGAGGGGTTGGCTCGCGTGGCGGGTGGCGCGGTCGGCGGAGGCTTAGCCGGCAAGATCGAGAAGATGATCGCGGACGGCAGCACCAAAAGCATGCTCAAGGCCGGCGATGAAATCAAGGCAGCGTCCAAGCAGGGTTACGACGTGCTGCAGAATAACCCGACCACGATTAACCCGGCGCTAGTCAACAACCTTCATACGGTGGTGGACGCGGCATTTAATCAGCGGTGGTTTTCGGAAGTCACCGCGCCAGCCACCTATCGGACCATGAAGGATTTTGAGCGCGCCAACCGGCGATGGACGATTGGCGACGTCATGGGGCAGTACGAACGTCTTGGAAGGATTGTCCCGGGAGGTTCGATTTCGGCGCAGGACGCGGAGGCGGCGCGGCTCCTGCGAGGTGAGATTCTGGATTGGCTCGATACCAACGTGCAAGGCGTCAAGCCGCAGATCAAGGAAGCGCTCGGTAATTGGTCGATGCACAAGAAGATCGAGGAAATGGAAAAGGTGATCGAGGTAGGTCGAGATCGAGCGGCCGTTTCCGGCACCGGCGCCAACGTGCAGAACACGCTCCGCCAGGAGCTCAGAAAGATTCTCAATAACGACAAGCGGCTTCGCGGCTACCCACCGGAGGTGATCGCCCAGATGGAGCAGGCCGTTACCGGATCGTTCATGCAAAATATCGCCCGCTTTGGCGGAAGGTTCGCGCCGACCGGGCTGCACTCCAGCGCCTTCACGCTGGCGCTGGCGCTGCACTCTGCCCCGATGGCGGTGGCTGGCGCCGCCACCGGCTACGCGAGCAAGAAACTCGGAGATTTCCTGACGCACCGCCAGATCGAGGATATTATCGTCTCGCTCGAGCAGCACGCTCCATCGAACGCCGGCGCGACCGCGCGCCGCCAAAACGTCATGAGCCGGGTAAGCGGCCTGCCGGCGCAGGGTGCTGCCCGCGGCGCGGTCGCGGCGGAGCAGCAACAGAACACGACCAACCCACCGGGCGGCCCGCTTCGCGTCACGGTCAACCCGCGCTATGATCCCCAGGCCCGAGACTCGGCCCTGGAGAACGCCAGCCCATGAACGCTTCGCCGCCGTTTGACTTTGACGCTGACGCAATAGCTGACGCAATAGAGGTGGCGGCGCCGATCGTGGTTCCTAAGCCGGCCAAGGCACCGAAAGAGCCCAAGGATCTGTCAGAGGTGCTGGAGCTCGCGATCCGAAAGGTGCTTCGCGACAAGGACACCAAGCCGGCCGATCGGGTGAAGGCTATCGAGGCAGGCACCAAGCTCCTGTCAATCAAGCACAAGATCGAAGGTGGAGGGAACGATGGAAACTTCTTCGGCAAGTAGGGAGCTCCCGGAGGGCGTGACGCAGGGCGATCTTTACGACGGCCCTGTGGTGGTTCCGCTCAAGCCGGCCGCGCCAGCACCGCCGGCGGCAGCGTCATTGGTGACCCCGATCCCGGAGGTTGATTTGACGCCGGGGTCAATCGAATGGCGATCCGGGCCAAGGCCACCCGGGTATCATCCCGCCGGTGAGGTGACACCTGTTGCTGATCTCAAAAAAAGCTATCCTGCGGTCTTGACGGCGGCGCTGGACGTGCTGAACGCCCGCCTCCTGGGACTGATCGCGGTAGTGGCGGCTTGCGCGATCTGGGGGTTTGCGGTCTACGATCCCACAACCCAGCGAATCGCGGCCGCGAGTCTTTTCAGTCTGACGGCGCTGTTGCCGCTGATCGTGCTTTACTGGAAAGCCGGCGTGACCGGCGGAGGGGGTTGATATGAAAATCAGGGAATCTTTCACGTTCGTTTTTGGGTTGCTGTTCGGCGCGGCTCTTTTGACGGCCCTCGGCTCGCTCGAGGTGCGCCACGCCAAGGGGCAATCCACTTTCGCCGGCCCGAACGTGTACGCCTACACCGCCGTCACCACGGCCCAGGTCATCATCGGCGCCAACCCGACGCGGCACGCGCTGCAAATCTGCAATCCGGGAGCGGCCAACATTCTGTGGATCGCGCCGCAGAACGTCCCGATCGGCGGCAACACCGGAGCTCTTACCGCTCTAATCGTACCGTCCGCGAACGGCGCCGGCACCGTGGGCGTGCCTGTGACCGCCGCCGGCACTGTGCCGTGCTTCGCGCCGCCGGTGAACGCGCCATCCATCGGTGCATCGTGGTCGGGATTTTCGACCACCACGCCGGTTACAGTATACGAGTGGCCGTAAGGATCGAGCCATGTCCAACCGTCTAGGGACGCCTCAATCGGCGCTGCGTGCGACCGCGATTGTTGCCGCGGTCACTAACCCGACCGCCCTCGGCGCCACACTGACGCTGCCGTTCGGCACCGCTCAATGGCAGGCGGTTTTGTCGCTGGCGTTTATCTGGGTGGCGAGCGCCACGGTCGGGAGCCGCTTGATCAGCGTGCTGATCAAGGACGCCAACAATAATATCATTTGGCAATCGCAAGTCGCCACCGCGCTGGTCGCCTCCACCACGTTGAATGGATTTCTGGGTGGAGCCGTTCCTAACACCAACTCGGCCGGCCCTCCCATTACGTATTACGCGCCGCTGCCGTTCGATCTGCCTATTCCGCCAGCCGCGGTCATTGAGGTGATCGACACGGCATCGATCAGCGTTGCGGACACGTGCTCGATCGCGGCTATCATTTCGGGGTGAGAAATGGGCACCTACCCGTCGCCGGCATCGATCAAGACGCCCAACGTCGGCAATGCCGCCAGCGTCCAGATCGCGCCACCTAATCTCGGACGTGTCGCGCTGTACGTGTTCAATCTCAGCGTCAATGTGATCTGGCTATCGCCAACTGTCAGCACCGATCAGACGCCGCTTGCGGCTCTCGCGAATGGCGTAGGCTCGATCCCGATTCAGCCGGGTGCTGGATTGGTGTTCCAGAATTGGAACGGCGCCATGAACGCCATCGCTCAGGCCGGAGCAACCAACGCCGTGAGCGTGTGGGAATACTATCCGTGACCGCCCCGATTGGCCCAACCCAGCTAGTGACCCCGTTTCCCGGATTGGCATTTCAGGGATTGATGCATCCCGGCTACGTTGCCGGTAGATATTACTTAGGCACACTGATGGGAGGTGGTGCTGGTGGCGTTGCCTTCGTCGCGAACCTGACCTATTTTTCTCCATTCGCAGTATTTCAGAACAGGAATTTTTCTGCACTTGCCATTGACGTGACGGTGTCGGGAACAGCCAACAATGCTCAATATGCTGTTTACAGTAATGTCGGCGGCGTCCCGGCAAATCTGGTAGTCGATGCTGGACTCGCGACCGGAGCAAACCCGCTGCAAAGCACTGGCATGAAGCCAAGCGCTGCCGCGTGCGCCCTATCGGCTGGGTTTTATTGGATGGCTGTTGTCCTGGATGGAACCGCAACGATCAGCGCTCTTTCCGCTAATCAGGTTGGTTTGATTTCGCTAATGGGTTCATCTGTTGATCTGGTTGCTCCCGACAGTGCCATAACCGGCACTTTGGCTTTTGGAGCCTTCCCGGCGGTTGCCTTTTCTGGCGCAATGGGGGCGCTAACCTATGTAACCACCGCGAATCCCGCCGTGAGTCTGCGCGCATGAGCTTCGCCACATGACATGGCCCACCACATTCGGCGCGATCGCTGGCGGCAATCAGCCGTTGTCGCTGTTCGATACCATGTTCCAGCAAGTGGCGGCGATCAGCACGATCCCATCGAGCGCGGTCGGCACTAACGCTATTTCGCTGACGCCTCTCGTGAATTGCCCGACGCTTTCCGCGTACAATGAGCTTTGCTCTTTTCGGTTTCGCGCGGTCGGCGCCTCCACCGGGTTGGTCACAGCGCAATTCAATGGCCTCGGGCTCCTCCCGGTCTATCACGCGGACGGCGTGACGCAGGCGACCACTGGCGACATTCTGAACATCAGCGAATATGTCCTGACATTTAGTCAGGCGCTCAATGCCGGTGCCGGGGGTTTCTTCCTCGAGTCGCCGGGGTTGGCTCCTGCCAGCGCATCGGTGGTTGCAGCCATCGCCACGCCGGGCGGGAGGCTTACGTTTCAGAGCGCCGTCCCGGTGATGTCGGCCAACCAGCTTAACCAGCAAACGCTGTTTTACGCGCCGTATTCAGGACCATTCATTGCGCTCTACAACGGCACCACGATTCAGTCTTACCAGTTCACGGCAAACAACGCTGATCAGGTAGGATTATCGATCGCGATGGCGGGCAGCGTCAACTGGCCCTCCGGCACCATGTTCGACGTGTTCGTGACCTTGGTGGCAGGCGTCGTCACGCTTTGCTCGCTGGCCTGGACCAACACGACCACGCGCGCGACCGGGCTCGCGATCTTCGGCGGCTTCCTGACCAACACTTCAATCATGACGGCGCGAACCACCGCCGGGACGATCGCGGTTGCGGCCAATCAAGGAACATGGGTCGGATCGTTCTTCGCTTCTGCAAATGGTACGTCGCAGTGGCAATTCGGCGGCTCGGCCAGTGGCGGAACGGCTGGATTGTTCTACCTCTACAACTACTACAATCAAGTGCTGGTTAACTCTGTTATCACCGATAGCGGGGCGACCTATAATTACACCAGCGCGAGCGTGAGGCAGGCAAGAGCCAGCACCGGAAACGGCTTTACTTACGTCCAAGGATCATCGGAAAGGGCGGCACTATTTGATTATGTAACCAGCATGGGATTCGGTGTAGCTACAAGCATTGCTAACCTCGGTATCGCAATCAACTCAACCACCGTATTCAACGCGGTTAGCTCCATAGTTGACAACTCAGCCACAAGCAATAATTGGTCAACAACAACTCATTATGGGGCAGCGTCAACAGGATTAACCACCGCCAACGCCCTGGAGCAGACCCAGGTTGGAGGAACCCAGAACTTAAACTTTAATTCAAACAACAAATTCATAGGTCATATATGGCTGTGATCAGCAATCTGGCTGCTTACGCGGCCGTGATCTCTGCCGTCTGCCCGATCGATGGGGTGGACGGAGCCGGGGTGATTTTCTTTGCCGTAAGCGCAACGCCGGCGCAGATACAAGCCGCCAATGCGGCGGCCGCGGCCTACATTGACGTACCTCCGCAGATCGTATCGATCCAGGTCATCCTTGGTAATCTCACTGACCAGGAATACACGGCCCTGATGCAGGCCGCGACGGCGCAGATCGCAACAAAGCCCGGCTTGCACCGGGCTATGTTTTCGCAGCGACACATCGACCTATCAAAGCCGGCAGTGCAGACCTTGATCCAGGCCATCATTACCGCCGGAATTCTTACCGCCCAGAGGGCGCAGGTGGTGTTTGTTGCTCCGCCGATTCCAATCCCGCCGCCGGTTGCTTCTTAGCTTTGCAGTTTCCTGACCGGCTCCGTGGACGTAAACTCCCCGCACCCGGCAGACGCTTCGACCAACGGAAAATACGCATGGACGATCGGTTGCATTTGCGCTCCCGGCTTCGTCGGATCAACAATTGACGACGCCGGCTGCACCCCAACTATAAACGGCGTGGGCGGAAACCTAATGCACGCCCCAACCGTGCCGACGCCTTGGGGGGTGTGAAAATACCGACACCCACCGCACTGGTTCACCCCGATTGCGTCTTTCAAGCTGTCTCTCCCGATTCCTGGTCGAATTCCAGCGGAGCGCCGCCGCCGTCGCGCGGATTCGCAGCCTCCGCCTCGGCCTGCTCCTGGGCAGATCGATCGGCTTGCTCCATACGGCCGCGGAGATCATCGCTTAAGCCCTGGATGATCACCCGCTCGCGCTTGTCACGGGCCTTCCAGAATATTTTGAAAATCTCCGTGCCTCGATCAGCCGCGGCGCGCGCCAGTATCTCGAGTTGCTGGATCTGCGCGATGGTCAGCCTCTCACCCTCCGGCGAGGGGGTTGATTGCTGGGCGGGCGGCGCGGTCGTAGCCGCAGGTTGGGCACCACCCGACGCTGGCGAGCCCGCGGCCGCAGGCTTCGCAGACGCGTTGGGCTTCATCGCGTCCGCGCCGGCCTTCGGGTTGTTCTTAGCCTCATCCACCAGATCCTCGCCGCCCTGATCCATTTCGTCGGACGTGTAGAGCCCGGCGAGCTCCTGGGGGAACGCGCGGCGCAGTGCGAGCGACTCGGCACACTTGCCAAGCATTAGATCTCCGTATTTGGCCCACATAGCGGTGTAGCCGCCGGCTTTCTTAACCTGGGCGTAGGACTTCCAGCGAGCAACAGACCACAGCGGCTCGGTGAAACCGATACGCAGCACGCCAACCTTGGCGGCCATCGGCGGCTCATCCTTAAGCCACGCATCGCACCACACCCCATCAGGACCGCACCAAAACGGACCTACCTGACCGGCATAGTGGCTTGTGCGCTCCGCGATCAGGCGGAAGCCATCGATGGACGTCTGCACGCCCATCACCTCTTTCTGCAGGTTCCCGTCCCAGCGCTTGATGGCGTAAATCTGCCGCGCGAACGGATCGAGCCCCGTTCTCCTGCATTGGTGCATGAATAATTCAAGCTCATCGTCAGTCGCGCCCTTGCAGATCGTACGCTTGATCAGCGCCACCTGCTCGGGATTGAAGGTCACGGTCGGGGCCTGCATCGGCGGCGGCGCCGCGTGGGCCTTGGTTAGCTCGGTTCCGGTCATAATTCACTCCACGTCGTTGGTTGCAAAAGTCACTACATCGATCCGCTTGCCAAGGCTTGCTGCCGCGATCTCGATTTTGATTGTGTCTATAAAGCCTCTCGCCAAGAGCAGGCGAGCCCTCGCCGTCGTGTTACTGATCGTCCCAGCCTGCATTTCGTCAAGGGTTTTTTGAAAGAAAGCACGAAGATCGCAGGTGTTTTTCATTATCGACATTGATGTGTACCCTCTCGTTCTGATGTAGAAAGCGAATTCCAAAGCGCGGCGACTTAGCTGCACGTACAGCCATTGCAGCAAATAATCATTTTTGATTTTAGCGGACATCCAGGCCCCGGAGGGTTCTCGGCTATGCTCAAGTAGCCTTACAAATCTAGCGTATCGCTTTGCCCCAAGAAAATCCGCGCGCCAGCACACTACTCATCCTTTCTCAGTGACAAGCGACCGGCCCGGTCGCGGGTGATCCGCACGCCATGCCCGAAGCACTTTAAGTCCTCGGGTTGCACCATTGCCTTGAGGGCCTTTTGGGCATCGTCGCAGCGATCAGAGGCGTCTTTCGTGGTCAACCACTCGATCGCTTGGTGCGCCCAATGATTGTTGGTGTTCATGTCGCGCACGGTCTTGGGGATGATCGGCGGGCCGATCGGGGCGATCTCCACCGGCAGCATCCGCATATCGACGCACATCATAAAGTGCTCTGCTCGCTCAAACATCAGCTTGGTGTACGGCTCATTGCACGGCACATACTCGACTATCGGCTCGTTGGCCCCCATGATCACCGAGAGCGCGCATTGAGTGGCCCGGGTGCAATCCATCTGCCATTGCATCTGCGGCTGGTAGCGATCGATGATCGTTTCCATTGGCTCGCGGCCGCCGACGTGCTTGCACTCCACCGGGCAATTCAGGTTCGGATCCCAGCCGTCCAGCGTGGCAGCGGCCCACTCCAGGCCAGGGTGCCGGTACACCTCGCCGCGCGACTCAAGGACGACGTTGTTCTTGCGTTCGTACCAATCGAGGTTGAGCTTTTCGGTCCACGACCCAAGCTGCACCGGCCACACGTGATCCAGGTTTTCCTCCTGCTCCTCCCCGATGAATTCCCGGTAAAGACGCAACACGCCGGCCGGATCGCCCTTCATGAGTACTGCGACTCGAGAAGCCGTGAGCTTGCCGGCGCGCTTTGCTTGCTGCTCTGCGGTGAGGCTCATTTGGTGTCCTTCGGTTCTGGTTTCGGTCGGTGGGTGGACGGCGGCGCTCAGCCCGCCGCCGTCCTTCTGCACGATCTGCAGCAACGTCATGGGCACATGAGGCATTAGTTTTGTCACCGGGGAGCTCCTATGCGGCTGATCTCCGCCGCACGCGGCGGCTTAGGTTTTTCATGATATGCTTGACGTGCGCCAGGGTTGGTCCGTAAGCTGGCGGCCCGAATTGTTCCCAGGCAATGATGGTCGTGCGGGTCACATGGAAGTGCTTTGAAAACTCCAGCTGCGTCTCGCCCAACGCTGCACGAAGATCACTGATCTTACGCGCCATCGGATCGTATTTCCGTTTCGGTTTTACCACGTGTCGATGCTCCGGTGCGCCCCGTAGTTTCCGCTTCGCTTGACAGTCCTATGTGGTTCTGATTTGAATGTCAATCGCTGACATGGCGGGGGCCTGCCTTTGAAAACTTATACGCTGTACGTCGATCAGACCGGGGCGCGTATCCCCCTCAAGCGCATTATCTGTGATCTCGTTGGCCACGCCCCGGAGGGCTTGTGCGCCACTGAAATTATCGATCGCCTCTATGGTGGCTGTGAGCATGGTGGCCCAGACGACGCGCGCAATTGCGTTCAACAATCGATCTACTGGATGAACCGTGACCTTGCAGCGGTTGATCAAGTGATTCGTCAACGGAGCGACCGCGCGCAAAATGAGCCATATAATCTTCGTCGCATTTCCACCGGCAACATTTGGTTGCTGGTCGGGGCGCCGATTAAGTATTTCTCTTTGAGTGCAGCGACCTCGAATCCGGATTTCGCGATCGGGTTTAGGTGCGCGTTGTGTGGCCGCCGCGGTGAGGCGGGCGATCTTTGTGCGCCGGTAATCGAGAAGCGGGCCAACAAAAAGGGGGGGGTATCCATGATAACTTGGACAGACAAGGCGATCAGGACTCTAAAAGAACAGGTAGTCAAGGGTGCGATGGCGCGCGATGTAGCGGTGATGATCGGCATCTCGCGCAATGCCATCATCGGCAAGGCGAGTCGGCTAGGGCTGCGGTGGGCTCTATCTGACCGGGTATTTCTTTCGGCCGAGGAGCAGATCGAGCAGCGCAACAAGCAGCGACGTGAGTCGCGCGCCCGCGCCGGCGTCAAATCGCGCGGTCCTCGACGGTCCTACGGCAAGCGCCAGCCCGGCGCCAGCCCGGCTGCGGCCATGGTGCGCGCGCCGCCGCCGGTGCCGCCCCTCATGAAGCAGATCACGTTCATGGAGCTCGAGGCGGGCTCCTGCAGATTCCCGGTTGGGGTCTCGGCGGTGCTTTATTGCGGAGTGACGGCCGATGACGGTCACCCTTATTGCGGCTGGCACCGGCGGATCGCCACCGGCCGATCGCAGCCGCGGGACCCGCTTGCCATCAGCCAGCGCACGCGTGTCAAGCGCCAGGAAATGATCCGGCTTGTCCGTGATAGCTTGAAAGAGGGCGGCGGTGCCCACACCCATCGCTGACATGGTGCAGCAGATGCTTTCCGCCGGCGTGCCTCACGAATTGATCGTGCTGGCGGTGCGCACGGCGGAGCGGTCGGCGCAGCCGATCGACGAAACCGCCGAAAACCGCCGGGCTTGGGACCGGGAGCGCAAGCGGGAGAGTCGTCGTGTCCACCCGATTCCACCCGATGTCCACCCGACAGAGACGGTTACGACTATCTCGGACAGAGCGGAGCAGGAGCGGCAGCTGTTCATGCGGGGCCGGCAGCTGTGCGGCGCTAGCGCCGGCGGCATGATCGCCAACCTGCTCCGGTCCCGGGGTGGCGACGTCGCGCTCGCCCGGGCCGTGATCGAGCTCGCTGCCACGAAACACAGCCCGCGCGAATACATCGCGGCCGCCACCAAAGGAGCCCCAAATGGCAGAGCACTCCCAAGCCCTCATACCCAGGAAGGCCGACGCGCTAGGACCAGCGAAGCCCTCGGGAAACTCAGGGAAGCCGCAAGCAGCCCAGATGATCGACCGCCTCTTGAGCGGCTATGGGGGGATGATTCGTGATCTCCCGGATCCGGAGGGCTACATCGCCAACCTGATGACGATCGTGTGCGGGTTCGCCCTGGAGGACGCCCAAGCCGGGTGCGAGCACTGTGCCACGCACTGCCAGTTCCCCCCGACCCGGTTTGAGCTCCACAAGGCATGTGAGGCGAGCCGCTCGCGGCGCATGACCACGGCGGCGCGCGCCCGGCGGGTTGAGGCCCAGCTGGATGACCGGGACCGCCTCGAGGCGCCGCGGCCGCCGGTGCAGAGCGTCGAGGAGGTGCGCGCCGAAATGCGCGGCAGGGGGCTGCGCATGCTCACCGGCCGGCCCGGCGATCGACCGCACCGAGAGACGCCCTTGAGCGTCCAGATCAAGCTGGGGCTCTCTCAAGAGGAATGGGACGCCATTCCGGCCGCCCGGCCGGCCGGCGAGTGGGACCGGCTGCAAACGAAGCACCGCAAGGTGGAGCGGGGGACCACATGAAGCTGACCCCACACGGCACCCCGCACGCCGGCGGCGGGAACCTCGGCACGCTGCAGCTATTCTCCGTCGAGGACGTGCTGAACCATCCGGCCGCGGTTGCCGGGTATCATCACCGGCTGGCCGGCGAGGATTTCCACCCGATGTACGAGACGTGCAATCCCGGAGAGCAGAAATGCTACGAGCTCGGCCGCGCGATGGCGGTAATCTTCGGCCCAGGCGCTTATTATGCGTGCATCAACAAGGAATTGGCGGTGACCGCCCAGGCGCTTTCCCGAATGTGTAGAGCGACGGCAGTAGGCGATGCCCATCCGACGTTGCTTGCAGAGCAGCGATCAGATCCCGCGCGCTATGCAGCGAAATCAGCGCTCCCAGCAAGAGATCGATAGGGTCAGGAATCGAGGTTCTGCCGCTGGCGTAGTATTGCGCCTGCCGGACGCTCACCCCGAGAAGCGCCGAAGCGTCCTTGGTGGACCGGGCTCCCAGCCCGATGATCGCCGTGCGGTACTGCTCGGTGGTCATCTTGCTGGGGATAGGCCGCTCATGCCGCTGCGGCGGGCCGTCGTCGGGCGGCTCATCATCAGGTGGCTCTGTCAACGGAAAAATAGGTAGGGGGGTTGTTTCCGTTTCACGTGAAACGTCGTCGCCTACCTCCTGATCCGGCGTCAGAGGGTACTGTTGGGGGCGAATCAGGTCCGAATCAGGAACTTGGTCGGTTTCCATGGGCGATTTCCTTTGATGTAACCAGTAACGTCAAAGCCGCGGGGCGGCACATTCGGTCAGATTTTTGCAGTAATGTGCCGCTTACGTCATCACGAGTAGCAATGGGGCTGCGGGCATGGGGACTTGGGGCGCCAGATCGGCAGGATCCGCACCGGACCCAAAGCGGGTCCCGGAAACTCCCCGGGGGTATTAGTGAACGTTCGGGGTTCCGGAAACACCCCGTAGGTCTTAGAGAACGTCCCGAATCCATCCCAAGGGGCCGGGTCGGCGTAGTACCAGAAAAAGTCGCGGCGGGCCGCGGGCGCCGCGGGCCGCGGTGACGGCGAGCACCGCCAGCACGGCGGCAAGCGCACCGCCCGCCGGCCGAAGCCAGCGGGCGCGCGAGGGGCGGCGGCTCACTATGGCCACCATGAGGCTAGGAGCGTCCACCATAAGCCCAGATTCTCCATAGCCTCATCGGGAGGGGTGAGCGTCAAGAACCCACCGGCTTGCGCCGCCGCGATCGGTAGCCACCATGCGCGGGCGATCATAGCGCCACCGCCAGCACAATGACGATCGCGGCCACCAGGACGCACGATAGCGCGAAATCCAGGATGACGCCGTTTGAGTAGCGGTGCACGCGCGGGCTCACGATTGCACCTCGGAGGCTTCAAGATCAGCCATACGCCTCATATCAGCAAGCGCCGTGGCGTTGTCCTCGAAAAACCGAACCGGAGAAATCGGCAGCAGTGACGAACTAGCATCGTATATTTTCATCGCCGCCAATGGCGTATCATAGAAGCGCTCCAATGCCTTACCGGCTTCGCCAGCCATCGCCACGACCCACCCGGCGCGGCAATGTGTGTTCTGGCAAGTGTGCCAAGTATCCATCCCGAGGGCACCGGGCTGCGATGCGGCTGCGTAGACGGTTTGATGTATATCATCGATCGTTGGCACCGGCGGGGGCACAGACGCCGCGACAACGGGCGCGGCGTTTTTTAGGCCCGAGCAGCCCGAGCAGTCCGAGCAGCCCGAGCAGTCCTTTAGGCTATCCAAGGCTGCCTTTGCGGCGGCCTCATCACCCCAATACTCGACAGAACATCGATTGCCTTTGTCGTCCTTGATCCACGTATCCATAGCCAATTTTTCCTTTCGAGAGCCGGCAGGATCGCCGCCAGGACGGCGCCAGTGCGTTCTGGCACCGGGGCCGCCCTAGCTCCACCTGCTAGTGATTCCCTTCCCACGATGCTCCGCCATCGTGGCTATGCACGGTGGCGCGCTTGTCCACTGATCGGCCGGAGAGTAATTCAGCCTTGGCGATGGCCGCACGCGCCAAGGCGCTCCCGGTGGCCATGATCCGCCGATAGGCGCATGCGTCCGTGATCTTGCGACCTTGCAGGTAACCCGCGCCAGTGAACGTCACGGCGCCTTGCGGCCCCACAACGACTCGCGCCTTGCCGCTCGCGAGATCGCGCGATAGCTGCTCCAGGGTGTCCCGGACGGTCTTTGTCCGGGTCTCCTGGGACTCGTTTGTTTCCCTCTGATCAGTGCACGCCACGGCGCTAATCCTCTAGCTCGAAAGCGAAACGCGCTTGCGGCGCCGGAGCCGGCACGGACTCTTGATCGCGCTGCTCGCGCTCTAGTTCTACCTCTTGCTCGAATTCCTCTTGATCAGCCGCCGCGGCTGCCTCCCCTTCCGACATATCCACTGCCCGAGTCGCCTCGGTGACAACGGCCGCGGGCGCGGTATCGTCATCCGTGTCGAGAAACGCCGTTCGGGCGTTCTGAATCTGGTTGATGCAAACCAGATCAATCTCGATTGCGGCCGACTCTCCGGCTTTGACGATCTCGCGGGCGCTTTTGCGGGCGGCGTCGATCGCTGATTTCACGCGGGCGCTGGACTCTGGAGAAAGCATCGAAGCCAGCCCGCGCGCCTTCGTGCAGGCTTCCCGGATCTTACCCGGGTCGAGCGTGCGCAGGCCCGACTCCATTTGCGCCATCAGGTCTGACACTTCGGAATTAATCGAGCGTATCGCTTGTTCGTCATCGGACGAGACCTGCCCGGCGATCATGTAGATTCCGACCTTGGTAAGCGTAGCGCTGCGATTGAATTCTGATGCAAGCCTATTCGCTTCTGTGAAAACGATTTCTAGTTGGTCGGCGCGATCGGCAGGGCAAAGCAGACCGAAGGCGCTTTGAGCGCAGACTCCGACGATCATGCCGCGCGCTTTGGAGCGAACCTTAATGGCGGCTTCGTGTTCCACCGGATCGGTGACGGTTCGCTCTGTTTCCCATTTGGCGATTTGCTCGCCGGTAGAAATCACGTGCTCCGCTACAAGCTCGCGCTTGTCATAGGACACATTACCCGAGACTGTGGTCTTGAGCGAAACCAGAATTCCCGGGCGCAAAGTGCTAGTTTTAAGAGTCATCATAGTGTGATTCCTTTGGGTGAAGTGGGGTTTATATTTTCGCCAGAGCCGTTGCAATCAAGGCAGGTTTCGCGGCGCCCGTTCTTGTCGTCGATTCCGGTCCCTTCGCATGTGTGGCATCTTACATCGTAAACGTCATTCACCTCATTTTCGAGACCGAGTATCTTGGCGACATAATCAGCCGCTACGTCTAAATCCTGTTAGTCGCCGTCAAAATGAAATTTGATTGCGACAAGCAGGGCGATCATTTCGGATTCCATCCGCTCAAAATAAGCGGGCGAACCGCGCTCTAGTTGATTGTTCATGGCTATGTTCCTTTTTAGATATCGACAGAACGGCTTGCGGTGGCGGTGGGTGACACGGTTTCCGGGGCACCTATCGAAGCGAGCCGCGTCCGCCCGGTGGCCCAATTGCGCAGCCTGTTGATTCGCTCGGAGGCGGTTTTTGCGAGCGGGACAACGGTGGAAGCCGCGCGAATCAGATCGGCGGGAGATATCTCGCGGGCGCCGTCTGCAAACGCTTCAAACATTACATCTGGGACAAGCGCCGCGATCTCGCTCCCGGTGAAACCATCGCAAGCGGTCGCAATCCGGTAAAGCGCGGGCGCCTTTGGTCCGCGCAATTCTTCGATATCGCGGCCATGCTGGCGCAGTGCCGCGAGCAGGATTTGGCAACGTTCGTTCTGGTTTGGTAGATCAATCCACCAAATTTCGTCGAACCGCCCCTTGCGCAGTAATTCCGCCGGCAGCGATTCCACGTCGTTTGCGGTGGCAATGACAAACGCTTCACCGCGACGATCTTGCATCCACGAAAGCACTGCACCCAAAGCATCAGAGGACACGCCGCCATCGGAAGCCCCAGACGTTGCGCCTTGCAGCGATTTCTCGATTTCATCAAACCAGACGACACACCTTCCGATTGCTTCGATAACCCGAAATGCCTTGCGCAGATTGCCCTCTGACTCGCCGACAAATTTTGATTTCATGGCGCCAAGGTCCACCTTAAGCAGTGGCACGCCCCATGCGGTAGCAATCGCCTTTGCGGTAAGGGATTTTCCGCAACCCGGAATGCCACCAAGCAGGCACCCTTTTGGTGCCGGCAACCCATAGGCCCGCGCCTTGGCGGAGTAGGCGCTCTTGCGAGCAACCAACCAAGATTTCAGATTCTCGAGTCCTCCCACTGCCTCGAGTCCACCCGGCAGCGGATCAAACCATTCGAGAATTTTTTCCCGCGAGATCACGCGCTTTTTTTCGTTCGCAATCGCGGGCGCGTCCATGCGCTTGTGCTGCACAATGGATTTCGCGAAACACGCCGCGGCTTCGTCCCCAGACAATCCCACCGCGGCATCGATGGCAGCATCCCGCACCCCATTAGGCGCCGCTATTGCCCGGAACGGCCGTGACGTGTCGGGCACGGTCTCGCCGGCTTCGTTCTTCGTGTTGTGATATTCCGGCAGCGAGCCGATTGCCGCATCTAGGATTCCCGCGATCTCCTCCCGGTCCGGCATCGGCCAATCTATGACGGTAGCATGATCGGCGAGCTCCGGCGGCACCTCTGCGCTGGGCGAAATGATCATCACGGCTTGCGCAGATGATCTCCCAATACCCGGAAGGAGTCGCGCTAGGTTCCGCAGCTGGCGCAGCGTCACAACGTTCTGCGGACCCGCCAGCCACGCCGGCAGGTCGCGCATGATCCAGGCGCCGCGTTCTGGCGCCCCGGTGGCTTGCGCCCGCTCCGCGATGAAGGCCAATTGCTCGCCCGGATCATAAGACCCGATATTCTGGCGCTTGCCGTCAATGCCGGTGACACCCTGGGCAACGTCCCAGCACCGCGGCACGTACGCGGCCGCGGCCGCGGCTTCGATCAGGTATCGCTCGACTCGGGCTTCTTCCTTAGTGACGATCCACAAGAGCGGATTACGTGCCCGGAGCAAGTGGGCAATGTCAGCCGCGACGGTCTGGGATTTAGTGGTGGTAGTCATTTCAGAGTCCTTTTCAGTGGCTGGTTGATTGATAGGTTAGAATTCTTCGGGCGCGACGGCTTCGGCTTGCTTCCGAACCGCCTCGATATGCCCCACAATATCGAGACCACATAGCCGGTTGAATCCCGGGTTATGGATTTCATCGAGCGCCTTCGCGAGCGCCTTGTGCATTGTGCGGTACGATTCTAGTTGTCGGTTATTCATGGTTTCATTCTCCGTTGGTTGGGTCTTGTAGTATTTCGATCAGGTCAAGTTGCGCGGCGTCATCAGAGAAGAGTCCATGATCGCACGGTTTTTGTGGGTAAGAGGGCTTGAAGCCCTCCCTCCATTTGCGCTCCGCCAGCGTTTTCTGATCGGCGGCGAGTGTGGGCAACGGGATCAGAACGGACACGACTCACCCTCCCCAACATCGCCTAACGTGACGATCGCGGCTTGCCGGGCGTCGGCTTCGATGTCGAGCACAATGGCGGCGATGATCTCATAACCGAGATCGCTAGCGTTCATGCCCTGAGTCCGAAAACGCCGCAGGGTGTCGGTCATGACGGGCCGCGGCCGGCCACCGGACGTTCCCTTGGCGCGGTGGTGTTCCTTCGCCGCGTTCATGCGGGCGATCGGGTCGAATGTCTTATCGGTGAAAACAGTCATGGGTCTGCTCCGCAGTGCGCGTTGTCCCGGATTATATGCAAACCACAATGGCGGCGCCTGGAAAGCGCTCCGCCATATCCCGGGCAACGGTTTCGGCTGTTGCTGAGGGTCCGAACGGCAGCGGGATCGGCTCACCGGCCGGCATGACGTGTCCGCCATCACTTTTCACAATCCCGGAGAATTCGGCTGACCAGCCTTGGCGCCGATCGCGCACTAGCGTCACACTGCCTTTTGTCAGTTGGGCTGCAAGGATTGCGTTCAGGGCGGCTGTTTCAGCCAGCAAACGGCGGAGGTTTTCCAGGTAGTTTGCGGTTTCCAAGATGCTCATTTTCAGTGCCATTTTGTGGGCCTTTCTGTCGCTTGTCCCGGGTGCGGCCGGGTGCCGTTTGCCAGCTGGCAAGGGCCAGCATAACGGCGCAACCATTGCGCGGTAAACCGTAAATAACCGGAAATATCCTCACAAACCCGTAACGAATCACCCTGAAATAGGTAAGCATCACTGATCAAACAGCCTTATTATTTCCCTCATAAAATCAGCTATTTACGACCCCCCTTGACAGACGCTTTTTTCGAGCCGCCCCTCGCGCGGTTCCGCCCGGGCGCATCTCCCCACGTGCTTCCCCTTCGGAAGCCGCAGCGGCCGGCAGGCGCGGCGAGACCAGCGCCAGCGATCCATATCCTCCCGGATGACCGCTTCCTGACCTACGCGGAATTGAGAGGGTTAAAACTCCTCCGGGATAACGCCAATCGGCTTCGATTGGACCCCCCGGTAGGGCCGCTGACTCTCTGGAAAGCAGCCCAGCTTGTGGCACGAAGGATATTCCACACCACATTTGGTATTGAAACTAGTTTCCGATAATCCTTTGTTATCGTTAGTGAATTGAGAGAATATTCCATATATGTTAGTTATGCGAACGGAGAGCGTGCGTAAGTAGGGCTTACCCATTCTCGCGCGCGCGTGCGGCGGAGGCGCCCTGGGTCCGGGCCAGACGTAGACAGGCGCCCCCCTGCCTGCACCCCAAAAATCCGTACCGAGACGCACCTTTATCCCGTTGACATTTTCCCTGCGCCATTCAATCTGCGGTGCATGTCCTACGCTCATAATTTCAATGATCTCGGGGGGCAGGTGTTTGGTTGCCTGACCGTTGAGGCTGAGACTGACGGGCGCCATAGCGGGCATGTGTTGTGGCGGTGCCGGTGTGAGTGCGGGGCGGAGGCGGCGTGGCTGGCTGAGAAGCTGCGCCGGCTCCCGAAATGTTGGCACCGGCCGTTCTGGTCGATTGCTGGATCGAGGTGCTGGGACGCGATGATCCATCGCTGCTACAATCCGAAGCACATCAACTATCCGAGCTACGGCGGGCGCGGCATTACGGTGTGCGATCGTTGGCGGGCGAGCTTCCACGATTTCATTGCCGACATGGGGCCGCGGCCGAGTGCCCGGCACTCCATCGATCGGTGGCCGGACCAGCAAGGCAACTACGAGCCTGGGAATTGCCGGTGGGCCACGCCGCCGGAGCAGAGCCGCAACCGAACCGACAACGTGTCCGTCGAATATCAGGGCGAGACCGTGCTGGTGGTGGATCTGGCGGCGCGGCTCGGGTTGAACTATGCGGCGCTCAGGGGCCGCCTCCGGATGGGCTGGGGGCTCGAGCGCGCCATTACGCAGCCGGTGCGGCGGTACGCTTCCTTTGCGGCCATCTTTGGCCCCGTTATGGAGAAATCCCCATGAGTAAGGATTGGCACGATCTCGACACCGGGCCGACGCTGGGGAGCGTGCTGCGGGCGTTTGGGTTTTTGCTCGGCGCCGCGGTCGCGTTGATCGTCGTGTTCGGGATTGCGGCGTTGGTGCTGCGGTGATCAGCTGGGTGCGCTACGTCCATGAGGGCAGGGTCGATCGCTACCTCGAGCTCGGTTGGATGATCCGCGATTGCATGTACCGCGGCGAGTTCATGGTGATGCTGATGGCGTGGCCGTGCGGCTGTCCGATGGTGGAGCCAAAGTAATGAACGAAGCATGCTTATCCGGTTGACGCACACAAACGCGCGGACCTACTAGATGTTGATGGAGAATAACGATGTCGAAATTTGACAACGTGTCGTGCAGTCAATGTGGACTGGATTTTGGCCCCGGCGATCACGGCTATTCGCGCTGTCGCGATCACATGAGGAAAGCGCCAACCGAATATGTGGATATTGTTTTCGACGGGCCGCCAGGGCCAGTGTCCGGACGTTTTATCGAGGTTGAGAACGATCAAGGTGTGAGCATTAATTTTGGCGAATGGGTGTGCCGTCCTGATGGATACTGGACACTTCGGATATGGGAGCAACGTCACACTCATGTTGCTGGAACGACGGTCGGAAAGGACATTGATGAATGTGCTAGGTGTGGCCGTGACATTCGTCATTCTGTCCATGCCAGTCAGTAACACAAGATGTGGGACTGTGTGCGTCAACCGGATAAGCATGGAACGAAGATAAGTTGACGCGGGCGGAGAGGATCAGGCTTGAGGCGCTGGCGCGCGTTCAAGGTATGGCCAGCATCACGCCGAATTCCATCAATGAAATGCTGGAGAGGCTACGGTAGTGTCAGGGATTGACACCGGCGGGCGTGAGGTGTAATCCATTTGATGGCGGGCGGCGGCTATCGCTCATCCCGAAGCCGCGGCGAGCCCAATCAGTCGGGGCGGGGGGTCCAACACCGTTATGGTTGACACAAAAGCCTACCCGCCTCGACTGAGGGCTTCCAAACCAAAGTCGCCGCGTAAGCGGACGGGGCGCAAGGTTCATGCTCCGCGCTTCCACGGCTGCGGCGTCGATCTGTTCGCGACCGGCCAGCACTCCGATCCGCGCATGCGTCTCACGCTGGCCGATATCAAGGCGCAGTATCCGTGGCTCGCTGAAATCGGCAAGGTGTTCCGGTGAGGCTGAGTCCGCTCACGCGGATCGAACAGGTGCCGCTATGGATCCTTTTGGCGATTATCCTCCTCCTCGCTTGGTTCGGGCCTTGACGGGCGCCGCGGCCGCGATCTTGTTCGTCGGCTCCTGGTTGCTCGGCGCCAGCGTGACCCAGATCATCGGCTTCGCGCTCGCCGGCGGGGCCGGGTTCTTCCTGGCCTGGATGCTGATCGATGAAGCGCTGTGGCGACAGAGCCACCCGGGCGACGACTACGACGGTCACTGTTGACGGAGACCGCGCGTGAGAAAACACGATGATCCCGTCAAATCGTGGCACACCCAACAAGCGCGCCGGCGGAGCGCACGCGATCAACCATTGATCCTACATCGGAGAAAACCATTGCCCAAAGCAAAGTCCACGCACATCACCCCGACTGTCGGCCGGATCGTTTATTTCTTCGCCACCGTCAATCCAGGCTGGGGCGACCATGGCGACGTCACGACCCCGCGCGCCGCGATCGTCGCCAAGGTCTACGATGACGGCAGCCTTAACCTCTTAGTGATCGACCGCAACGGTGCTCCCCATCCGGTGGTGGCGGTCGAGCTCGTGCAGGATGGCGAGAAGCCCACCGGAACATGGTGGTGCGAGTGGATGCCGTACCAGAGGGCGGTGGCGGCCGGCCAGATACCAGCTACCCAGCACGCAACGCCGCAGAAACCCTTGCCAGCCTGACCCGTCAGGGTTACACCTCGATTCGCTAGGGTACGGACCACCTGGGCCGGAGGCGGCTTGCGAATGGCGGCTCGCCTCCGGTCTTTTTTGATGGGTGGTTGTCAGCGGTTCAAGTCCGCGCACACTCCACCAAATCCCCCTTGCAAAGCATTTCGCACTATGTCATAGGCTGACATTGACGGCGGGGCCAGTAAGCCCCCAGCCCAAGCCGGATTAGTTCCGGTCGCCTCGCCGTCAACAGGGGCTCTCTGTGAACAGCGATCTAAAACTGATCCGCGCCACCATCCACCGCTCGGTGATGCCGAATTGGTCGGGCGTGCGCGTCACGATCTCAGGGCCGCGCGAGCTCCTGGATCAGATCATGGTGCTGGGGCGCGACGGCTACATGATCGTGACACCGCCGCCGGGTTTACGATACCGGGCACCAAGCCGATCACCCTGAAACCTCCAACCACAACAAAGGATTCAAAACATGCTCACTTGCGAACGCGCTGATCACATCGCCTCCTCGATCGCAGACGCCTTTGCGGGTCTGCCGTCCATCATGAAGGACATTCGCGAGACCCTGCAGGACCGCGAGGCCCTGATCGTAGAGCTTGACGACAAGATCAGGACCATCGACACCATGAATGTGCTGGTTGCTGATCTGCGGCATCAGATCAGAGAGCTCCAGGACCGGATGCACGAGTATATCGAGCACAACGCCAAGCTGGAAAACATTATCATGTCGGCCGGGCGGGCGCTCTCGAGCTCCGAGTCGTTCGTCAGCGCCGCCAGATCATTGGTGCCGCCGCCGGGGCACAGCACCCGAGAATTGCCAACCGTTGACGTTCTGGATTAGTTTCGCGAGTAGACCCGGAGCCGTCCTTTCCTCGGCTTACTACCCGGCGGGTCGGGACGAAAGGTAGCCTCGGGGACTCCGGGTTTAGCTGACCCGTCAAGGCTACTGACGCCGGGACCAATTCAAGCGAGGGCGACTGATGCCTGCCGTGATCGATGATTTCTTGCCGGCGGATGCCTACCGCGAGCTCCGCGAGTACGTGCAATCGCAGCCAATGCGGTACGGTGCCAAGTCGAACAGTCAAACAGACCCTCATGGGCACTGGAGTTGGAAGCCGATCCACGACAACCAGAAGAATCTCGCGGATCTGACTCTGACGCTGCCGCCCTTGCTGTTGCGGACCTTTAACCGCGTAAAGCTGCACGCCGCACTCGGGCAAGATCCGGTGGTGATTCGCTGCTACGCGAACGGCTACACCTACGGCACTGACGGATATTTCCACACCGACAGCGATCGGCACGACGAAAAAACCGTGATCCTGTTCATGTGCGAAAAGTGGGATCCGGATTGGGCCGGCGAGACCGTATACGGTAAGCCGGAGGACGGGGCCGTCCTTCCGTACCCCAACCGCGCCCTGATCATTGAATCGAACCAACCCCACGCCGCCCGCGCGGTCTCGCGCAAATGCACGGCGCTGCGCACCACCCTCATGTTCAAGACCCGGCCCAGGCGATCTGAGGGATTTGAACGCCTAAGCGAATGGCTGGTCGCCAAGGGGGCGCTGAAATTCAAGCACGCCAAAGGCACCCTGCACGATCACCTGTGCCGAGTGTTTCAGCTGCTCTATGATCGTGGTCATGGTGGCATCGATGTGTTCTACGCCGGCGGGCTGCATAGCATTTATGGAACCAATGCGTATCAGTCTCAGCTGATTGTCCCAACCCCGATCACCCGCGGCGAGGTAGCGGATCGCTTTGGCAAGGAAGCCGAGTCGCTAGCTTATTTGTTTTCGTGTGTCGACCGACCCGGGACGCTGGAAAGTCCCGCGTGGAGCTCGCCGGAGGAAAGCCACCTCCTGATGCGGCACGATCAGAAAATGAGCGTAAGCAAAGACCAGCTTCGTAATCTCCGCCTGATCGAGTGTGCCAACCTCGCGGATCAGGATTCCCTGACACCAGAAAAATGGCCGGTGCTGCACAGTATTTGGAAACTGCAAGGCATTTGGAATCAGAAAGGAACCTCATGATCTCCCCCAAAGCGGTCTCCTTCATCATCGCACAGGAAGATGGCAGCGAGAGCTATTACGACCGCACGGAGGAGCATTTCGATTGGCCGGGCGGCGCTTCCGGGCCGACAGTGGCGATCGGCTACGATCTAGGTTACGTCACGGTCAACGAGTGCATCCAGGATTGGACCGGCATCGTGGACGCCGTGACCATCAACGAAATGATCCTCGGGGTCGGGCTGACCGGCGAGCGGGCACATATCTTCGTG
>JANXPR010000132.1 GCA_025357215.1 Acidobacteriaceae bacterium
TAACCTTGAACCTGGGACTGACGTGGTCCTATTACGGCCAGCCGGCAAATCTTCTGCACGATCTGGACGTAGCCAACCAGGCCAGCTCCAACCCGTTCTTTAATCCTGCGCTTGGTCTGGCAGTGAATTCGCAGCCACAACTTGCGGCTCAGAAAAACCTGTTCGGACCCAGCGTGGGTTTTGCATACTCTCCACAATGGGGCGGCTTCCTTACAGGGCACGGCAAGACCGTGATCCGTGGCGGCTACCGGCTCCTTTACGATCCACCGTTCTATAACATTTACTCCAACGTGGCTGGCTCGGCGCCGCAGGTATTCAGCCAGAATATCTTCGGTGGTCCGAATGTGCCGGCCGAATTTACCGGTCCGGCGGTTCGCGCCGTGCTGGCGCCGCTGCTTCCTTTTGGCACGCTGGATCCGCGCTCACAGAACCGGCAGACCATTAACTCTGATTTCGGCGCTGACCGCGTTCACAGTTGGAGCTTCGGCGTGGAACGCGAAGTCAGCAAGAACTCCGCGTTTGAAGCACGCTATGTGGGCACCCGGGGAGATAATCTCTTTCAGACGGTCAACGCCAATCCGTTTATCCGGTCGTTGGCTCAAGACTATCCCAACCTGGTTCCCGCCGGTGTTTCTCCATGTCCCGCGGCCAATGCGGTGGTCCCCAGGGCTGTGGGCCGCGTGAACTGCAACGCCGGCGTTACCATTGCGGTGGACAACTCCGGATACTCTGACTACCACGGGATGCAGCTTGAATACCGTGCCAACAACCTGTTCAAGCAGTTGACGGTACGCACGGCGTATGCCTGGAGCAAGACCACGGACAACGTCAGCGAGATCTTCAGCACGGCCGGCGCCGTGGGCGTAGGTGGAGGCAACACCAGTACCATCGCTCAGAACCCGCTGGATACCCAGCACGCAGAGCACGCGCTCTCCGGACTGGACATCCCGCGGCAATGGACGATCCTGTTCACTGAGCAACTGCCCTTCTTCAAGGACCAACGCGGCTTGATTGGACGCGTTCTTGGCGGATGGTCGTTGTCCGGAAACTATGTTCTGGCTTCCGGCCAGGTGTATACGCCGATCACCGTCAACTTTGCGACGTGTTCGAATCCTTCCAACCCCGCCTGCGCTCCGGGCGGAGCAGGTGACTACTATGACCAGCGCGGATTTGGCGCTTCCAACAATGGAATAGAACCGGCGCGTGCTTTCTTTGGCAACCAAAGCGCTCCGGCTACCAGCGTTGGGATCTATGCCGGCGATGCTTGCCAGAACGGTTTTGGTCTGGCTTGCGGCGCCGCTGCCAGTCAACTCGTCAGCATGAGCGGTCTCAATAACAACGTGCTGACCAACGTGACGAACAATGACGTGCGGTTCATCATCAACGGTTTCCAGGCACAACAAGTGTTTGGAACTCCGTTTGGTAATGTTCCCAGAAGCGCGCTGCGTGACGCCACTTCCAACCTGGGTAACTTCTCCGTGTTCAAGCAGATCAAATTCAACGAGCGGGCCAGCTTTACCTTCCACGCCACCATGCTCAACGTTTTCAACCATCCCAATTTTGGGACGGTTGATCCGTTCCTGAGTGACGCGGGATTGGTTGGACCCGGTGTGGGATTTGCCCGTCCTGAACTGACCAACGATAACCTGCCGGGAACGACCGTTTCCCGGAGGATTATCTTTGGCGGAAGATTGTCGTTCTAGATTGCTTCACTTTGCCACTTGGCCCGCCGCGAGGCGGGCCTTTTTGTTTGCCGATGACCGTTGTGCGCGATAATCTCTTGGCTCATTCTCGTTTTGTGAAATCGATGCGAACCCGCCTGCCCAAGTAAGGGCTTGTAGAGATTTGCGTGTCTAACAAGACACGGACGTGTACGCAGTGACACGGCTATCCCTCTTCTCCATTTGCTGAAAATCGCGTTTTTCTTGCCGTTCGTGTGATGGTTGCCAAACTGCTTTCTTTCCGGGGCGAAGAGTGAATTATGGAAACCGGAAAACATAGCGACAAAGAAACTACAAGAATTCATGGCAGCTACCTTGGTGCAGGTTGTATATTCGCTGGTTTGAGTTATGGACGCCGAGCCATGAAAGCTTTTGCCCGCTTGAAGTGGCGGTACGTGGTTGCACTGGCCCTCGCGCTTGCCGGGGTAGCGGTGTTTGCCGTGTATTGGCAGGCGCGCAGCGTATTGCGACAAGCAACGCGGGAGGTGCGCGCCCAGGATGACCTGCGCGTCTCGGTTGCGAAATTCTCTCCCGTAACCAGCAACTTTGCCTGGATCAGTGCTCCTGCCGCGTTTTCCAGCGGCGCTGTTTACAAAGGTGATTTCTACCTAGCCGGCGCTTCCGGCCTGTTCCAGTATGACGCCCACGGCGTCCTGCTGAAGCATTACCGCCCCGGACAAGAGATTCCATCCGCTCCTTTATTGCGCATGACGTCCGGCCTCTTCAAGGATTCGAAGGAGCCTGAGCTTTTCATCTCCACCGCGGGCCAGGGTGTGCTGGCATTCAACGGCCATGACTTCAGGCAGATTCTTCCCGCTGAACCTGACCTTCAGACCGTGACGGCGGTCCTTTCTTTAAGCTCAGGGCAATTGCTGATGGGAACGCGTAAACACGGCGTCCTTACTTATGACGGCCAAAAGCTCAAGCCCTTCCATACGGCTCTGGCGGGATTGCATGTTACGGACATGGCCGGCAGTGAGGCGGATCTTTGGGTCGGCACTCAGGACCGCGGTATCGTCCACCTGCAAGCCGGGCGCGCAGAGACATTTGGAGAAGAGCAGGGCATGCCGGACCGCCAGGTGTTTTCCATCGCCCTCGCCAATGAAAAGACGAATGACAAGACCTACGTCGGCAGCGCTGCCGGCGTCGCGGAATTTGATGGCGGAAAGTTCGTCCGCGTACTCGCGCCCGGCGTGTTTGCTCGTTCACTCTTTGCTGATGGCACTTCTCTTCTCGCCGGCGGAACCGGTCAGGGAATCGTGGAAATTACTCCCGGGCCCAAACGCTTGAAAGGCAATTTGCAGGCCGGTACCAACGATATTTCTGACGTCCAGCAGATATTCACCACCGCCAATGTTCTCTATGCCGTTACGCCGCATGCGCTGTTCTCAAAAGACAGTCCTCGTAGTGGCTGGCGTCGCGTGCTTTCTCCCGATGCCACGCTTCTGGCGGACCGCAACATTTCCGCACTGGCCGTGGATTCAACCAGCCGGCTCTGGGTCGGTTACTTTGATCGCGGTCTCGATCTGTTTGCCCCGGATTTTCGCACAACCACCCATATAGAAGACGACAACGTCTTTTGCATCAACCGGATTGTCCTCAACACTGCCAACGGCACTGTTGCCGTGGCCACGGCCAACGGTCTGGTTTTGTTTGATCAACTGGGACGTAAACAACAAGTCCTGGGCCGCAGCGACGGCTTGCTGGCCGACCACGTGACGGACGCCGCCTTGTATCGTGGCGGAATGGTGCTGGCCACACCGGCGGGTCTCACTTTCCTTGACGCTGCTGGGGCGCACAGCTTGTATGCATTTCACGGACTGGTCAACAATCATGTTTATACCGTCGCGGCTGCGGGCAAGGAAGTTGTGGCCGGAACGTTGGGCGGAATTTCCGTCCTTGAAGACGAAAACGTTGCGGCTAACTACACCGTGGCCACCCGCGGTCTCACGCACAACTGGATTTCAGCTCTCGTTCGCGACGGCCGCGACTGGATAGTCGGCACATACGGCGGCGGCATCGTCCGTCTGCGGGCTGACGGCCACTTTGAATCGTTTGATGTGGCCACCGGAAAGTTTGAAGTCTATCCCAACGCCATGCTCTCCACGGATCGCCATGTGCTCGCCGGGACGCTGAACAACGGCCTCTACGTTTACAACCGCGGTACTAACCATTGGACCGTCATCACGGAAGGCTTGCCTTCGCTGACTGTAACAGCGCTGGCTTCCGGTGGCGGCAACATCTATGTGGGCACGGACAACGGTCTGGTCCGCATAGCGGAGCAAAATCTGCCATGAAACGGCTGCTTGTAGTGCTGCTGATTTTCTGTGCGCTGTCCCCCGCCGGATGGGGTGACGCCGGCGTTCTCATCCCGCGCGACAAGGCCCAGCCCGACCCGGCTATTCTCTCGCTGGAAGAGATGGAGATCACGGTGCGCATCGATAACCGTGATGCGCGTGTTTTTGTGAAACAGATTTTTGCTAACCATACTCCGCGAATCGAAGAAGGGAACTACGTGTTCGCGCTCAATAGCCGCGCCGTGGTCTCGGACTTTGCCACCTGGGATGGCCCCGTCCGCCTGCCGGCCGTGATCCTGGAGCGCAAACGGGCGGAAGAGATTTACAACAGCCTGAAACAGCAGTCCGTTGATCCTGGCTTGTTGCAAATGGGCGAGCGCACCGCCGACGAAGCCCGCAAGACCGCCGTCTTCAGCGCCAAGATCACACCCATCCCCGCTTTCGGGACCAAGCGTCTGGAATTTGAATATCACGAAAGCATCCCGGTGGAAGGCTTCAAGTCATACTTCGCCATCGCACTCAAACCAGAGGCCTACCATTCGCAGGTCGCGCGGCGGCTGATTATCCATTTTGAATTGCGGTCAGAACATCCCATTCGCGATTTCAAACAGATCAGCACTCTTTATCCGCTCAAGATTAATCAGAAATCTCCCAATGTGGTTACCGGCGAGTTCGCTGGAGACAGCGTTCCACTCGCCGATGATTTCAACATCCAGTATGAAATGGACCAGGCGGCGCAAGACACCGTAAAAGTCTTAACGTACCGCAATCCCGATTCCGGCCAGCCTGACCCCACGGAAACGTCGCCAGTACGCAGCAACAACGAGCCCGGGTTTGTGGAAGTGGAAGCGCTTCTGGCCGCGAAGAAGGCTGTCGGTGCGCAGGCGGCGCGTCCTCCGCATAATGTGGTCGTGCTCTTTGATAACTCACTCTCTATGCAATGGGACAAGCTGGAGCGCAGCTATGAAGCCATGCAGAAAGTTCTGCACTCGCTCACTCCGCAAGACAAGTTCAATTTGTTGATGTTCAACAGCAAAGTTACAAACTTTCAAGTAACCCCTGCGGCTGTAACGCCAGTGAGCGTCCAGCAGGCAACGGACTTTGTCCGCCACAGCCGCTTACGTGGTGGCACGGACTTGCAGCACGCGCTGGACGCCGGATTCGCCCAGTGCGCTCAAAACACCGGCAACTACATAGTCTTACTCACGGATGGTTCCGCCACGCGCGGCACGATCCAAAGCGGCAAGCTTACCGCATGGTATGCGGACAAGTGGAAGGCGTTGCCAGAAGCCAACCGTCCCAAGCTCTTCGTGTTTGCCGTGGGCGATGATGCCAACCTTCCTTTGCTCCGAATGCTCACCCGCAATGACGGTCTGCTGGAAAACGTTCTTTCCACCGAATCGGCGGATTTCAAGCTCAACGCGTTCATCTCAAAGATGAACCTGAATCCCGTTGGCCAGTTGCGCACAGAAGTGACGCCCGCGTCCTCTGTTGACCTGATTTATCCGCTGCAAGACACGTCTTTTGCCGGATCGATGTCGTCATGGGTGGG
This sequence comes from Acidobacteriaceae bacterium, assembly GCA_025357215.1. Lineage (GTDB taxonomy): Bacteria > Acidobacteriota > Terriglobia > Terriglobales > Acidobacteriaceae > Angelobacter. The sequence continues at coordinate 5,571 of JANXPR010000132.1, forward strand.
GCAGTACAAATCCCAGGCAAGCAAAGTTGCCTTTGACGTTCGTGGCGTCCGCGATGGCGAAGTTTTCGATCTGCACGCAACCGCGGATCTTCCCCAGAAGTCACTCGACCATCCACAACTCCCGCGCCTTTGGGCCAAAGCCCGCGTGGACGCGCTACTGGAGAAGATCGAGCGTGACGGCGAAGACCGCGCCAGCATTGATGAAATCATCCGTCTGGCACGCAAGTACAAATTTGTTACGCCGTATACCTCGTTCCTCGCGGTACCGCGAGCCCTGCTCCGGCCACGGGTAATTCGCCCTGGCGACCCGGTAATCCGCGTGCGCACCGACCCGGAGATTGTTTCCGTGGTCGCGCTTTTTCCCTTCGGGCTCACTAAGCCGTTGCGCTATCTGACGAAAGAAGACATCTGGCAAACCCGCTTCCTGGCTCCCGTGGACATGGAAGACGGTACGCACGCCGTTCGACTCGTGATGCGTGACCGCAACGGTAATGTCTATCGCGAGTCCAAGACGTTTGTGATTGCCAGCAAGCCGCCTACGCTCAAGATTGTGCTCGACCGCAAACGTTTCCGAAGGGGCGACGCCATCCACCTGAAGATCAACGCGTCAGCCAGCACGCGCACTCTCATCGCCCAGTTGCAAGGGGCTGAGCCGGTGCGGCTGCGCTGGAACCCTGACGCTTTGGCCAGCACCGGTGATGTATTGGTCCCGGATGAGCTCGCTCCCGGCACGTATCGCCTCACGGTAACGGCGGAAGACATGGCCCACAACATCGGCGCGCAGGAGGTGCAAATTGAAGTTCTCCCGTAAAACTCTTCTCAGGACCTCTTTCGTGTTCGGCGCAATCGCCGCAGGCATGCTCGCGGCGCATGCGGCCATGCCGGCATGGATTCAGAACATTGAAGCCCGCTCGGCGATTGAAGCAGCCATCTTCCGTACAATGAACTTGCCTGGTGGCCCGATCACCGCGCGCCGTCCCCCGGCAGAGACCGTGCCCGCGCTGGGTGATCTGGTCAAGCAAAGCCCACAGCGCGCCGATCTTTATTCGCTCAAAGCGTTGGAGGAAGAGCAGAAGTTGGACTTCACCGCGGCTGAAGCCGACTGGAAACTGTATCTGCAAAACTCCGCGGACAAAGGTCCGGCACAGCTCGCTTTGGCGGATTTCTATCATCGCCGCCATCGTCCCACGGACGAAGTGAACTCGCTCAACGCTCTCGGACGTTTACCGTCTCCGCTACAGGAAAAATTCATAGGTATTACCGAACAGCGTTCCTGGCGCGCCTTTGAACGCAGTTTCCAGGTGATTGCCGCGCAGGCGCTGGGCCGCGCCGTTTCTGAAGACCAGTACAACGCCTGGATCGCCCGCTATCCTCAGGAGCGCGGACTCTATGGCCGCTACTTCGAATATTTGCTGAACGAAAAAGACTTCAAAGCGGCAAACGATCTAGTCGCACGCTATCATACGAAATTCCCTGACGACGAAATCTTCCCTACGAAGACCCGGGCGCTGCTAGCTTACCGTCAAGGGTCGGTGGAAGAAGGTCTGGCTGTCTACGACAAAAGCTTTCAGCCGCTGTGGCCAGCTGAGTTGGTGAAGGATTATTTTGACCTGTTGAAAGAAACGCGCAACCAGCGCAAGTTCCTCGATCAGTCTCGCGGTGCGCTGGTCCGCAACCCGGACGATCTCAACTCGGTCGCTCGTATCTTCTATTATTACCAGCAGACGGGCAACTTCCAGGCCGCGCAGCAAACCATCACCGAATATCGTCTGCAGAAAGACGCCCGCAAAGCTCCCTGGACCTCACAAGAGCTTTACACTTGTGCGCGGCTGCTCGAAGACATCCACCTTTATCCAGAATCAGCTCGCTATTACTTTGCTCTTTATAACAGTGCGGGCAACGATGCTTCCGCGCCGGAAAAAGCCTTGGTCGGGCTTTCCCGCATCTTGCTGACCGCGCCGGAGCAGCAGATTCGCCTCGGATCGGGAGATCTTTCCATGTATGCCGACATCGCCAACATGGACACCGGTCCCGGCTACCTCAACGGCATCCTTTCCTTGTTGCTAAACACTTCACAACCGTCCGCGCAATATTCGCAGGAAGAGCAGCGTGCGGTCCCATATTTCCATCGGTCACGCGCAGCCGAATTGCTGTCGTTGTTGGACAAACGGTTTCCAAATTCAACAGCGCGTCCTGAACTACATGCCAAATTGATTGACGCCTACGCGAACTACGGGCAGAACGAAGCTGTAATCCGCACAGGACGCGAATTTCTGGCCGGCTTTCCCACTGCCCCGCAGCGCAATCAAGTCGCGTTGCTGATGGCCGATGCTCTTGCCCGCACCAACAACACCAAAGACGAGTTCGCGATCTACGACACCATGTTGCAGGAGTTGGCCCGCAAGGCTGACGGTGTTCCCATCGGCGAGGAGTCCAACGAATTTGTTACGCCCGCCAATGACGGCAACGTCATGCCAGATGATCGCAGCGACGATGGCGGCGACGAGAGCGATGACTCGCCGACTCCGCGCCGCGGTAAGCCGGTTCCGCAGCAAGGCGCGTTTGCTGTTTCCAAGGCAGCGTCCACCGCGCAGTCCGGTGTGCGTTCGCCGGAGTACCAACGCGTGCTTGACCGTTACATAACCAGGCTCGTGTTGCTGCGGCAGGTGCCGGCGGCGTTGGTC
>JANXPR010000185.1 GCA_025357215.1 Acidobacteriaceae bacterium
TGTAGTGACGCAAGCGTGATTTCAGTCCAGCTTTGATGCGCGGCTGTTCGGGATCGATCTCCCACGGGTGGAGATAAAACACCAGCGGACGTTCTTCTTTCTCGAATTGCCGGAAGGCCCACTCGGTGTAAGCCATCGGGAAGATGCGGAAGTATCCGCCGCCGGCCGCAGGGACGTTGGCTTTGCCAAACATTGCTCCGCCTATTTGTAGCGTTGCCGGCGGAATTTCCAGCAGTTTTTCACCACGCGGTGCATTGTGCAGGTACGGATAGCGGCTGGCTCCGGGGATTCCGTAAATGTCGTGGTGTATGGGAAAGATGCTGGAATCGTAGGTGAAGCCTTCTTCGGCCAGGATGTCCAGCGCCCACAGCGAATCCTTGGTCACCGACCATGACGGCGCACGATAGCCCGTTACGCTCACACCGGCGGCCTGCTCTATGGCGTGGCAAGCCAGTTGTGTGTCCGCGCGGAATTCTTCCGGCGTGAGCGTGTATATCTTGCGGTGCCAGTAACTATGGCAGGCAAGATCATGCCCTCGGGCCTGGACGTCGCGAATCAATTTCGGAAAACGGTCGGCAACCCAGCCCAACACAAAGAACGTGGCCTTGGCGCCGAAGCGGTCAAACGTGTCCAGAAGACGATGCGTATTCTGTTCAACGCGGGAAGGGAAGCTGTCCCAATCGTCGCGGGAAATGTGGGAGGCGAAGGCTTCCACGTGGAAGTAGTCTTCCAGGTCAATGCTGAGGATGTGTTTCTGCCGTGGTGAACGCGCCGCCGCGCAATTCTGTTCGACTGGCGCCGGTTTGTTAGGCGTCGTTTGCATGCTGCTCGGTTTCACTAGGGTTGGTTGCACGGATGGGAACCTGAATGCTCTCAATCCGCCTGGGACCTCATCCACCGGCGGCGCAGGAACCAGGCCAGCACAAAGCAGCATGCGCCCAGCGCCAGCAGTGTTCCGGATTCCGGCAGCTTGTTCAGCGATTGATAAGAATTCAACAGCATGGCCCAGGCGTACGACTTCAGGGTCACTGTCGCTGCTCCATGGCCGTGGCTTACTTCCGGCCATGCGCCGGCCACCAAACATATCGGTAACGCAAATAAGAGAACGATGAATTGCTTTTTCATATCAACTACCTTGTTAAAACAAACTTTCTTCCCGTCATCGGGGACGTTAGTGGCAACGCTAGGCCTTTCTGCTCTTGTGCCATGACGAAGACCGCGTGGTCGTCGCTGCGGGCAACACGTACGGTCCGGAATTGATTTTCGTGGGTACGGACTGGCCATTTCCCGCGCGACGTGGCCAGAAGCCGGCTTCTTCTTCGGCGATCTGCTCCACCATTGCGGCCGCCTTGCGGGCAATCTTGACCATCTCATTGTTATTAAGCGTCGAGTTCACTATCTGCGTGGTGTTGGCCACCAGCAGATGTTCCACGCTGCTTTCCATGTCCGGCACAATGCCGGAGTAGTTCAACACTGGAATCGGCTGCACCAGCCGTTCCCGGAAAATAAAACATTGTTCAATGTCATCGTCCGCCAGATCCGGGACAACTTGCTTCAACGCCGCATGAAATTTCTGCCAAACGTCGTCGTCCGTGGCGTTGAAGAGCGGGTCGCCCGGAGAAGTGTACTTTGGCAGGTAAACCAGATGGCGTCCGTTCGTCTCTTCCGTGGAGATGAGGTTGGTCATCTCAATCACTCCGGTAAAGGGCAGATCTTGCGTGATGTTGGTGCAGTAATAAGGAGTGAGTTTGCGCTTCAGCACCATCACCGCGCAAACCATGCCCATGTACTGGATGGCGTCCAGCTTGGCGCGATATTCGGCGCTAAGTTCCGGCGTCAGTTTGGCAAGAGCGCTGCTGGGGACGGTGGAGATTACGCAGTCAAAATCCATCTTCAGCGGACCGCAAGAAACGCTCACGCCACGGTTGCGCGTGCTGCGCATTTCTTCCACCGGCACGCTGGTCATAATATGTCCGCCCATTTCCTGTATCTTTTCCACCAGGCGGAAAAATACTGTGCGGTAGCCGCCCCGGACGTAGCCCAGGCATTCCTTCTTGCTGGCGCCTTTTTCGCGCGTGGAATAAAGCCTGCGAATCGTGGCCCAGATAAAGCTGGCCGAAGTTTGCTTGCGGGCTTCACCCAGTTTGCATTTCAGCAGCGGCTCCCACATCTTCTTGTAGACGCCTTCGCCAAAAATGCGCACCAGCCATGGCTCGATGGGTTCTTGCTCCAGCGCCAGTCCGTCTTGAATGCGCGCAGCGTACAGGATGCCCACGCCCAGCCGGAATTTTTCCCACAACGAGAGCGCGGGGAAGCGCAGAAAGTCCAGCGACGTGGTCATGGAATGCAAGCGGCCCAGAGTAAAGAAGCCGACTTTGGTTTCGGTCCAGCGCAGTTCCGGGGTCAGGCCCAGTTCGTCGATCAGTTCCAGCAGGGGCGCGTCTGAGGTAAGAATGCAGTGATAGAACTTGTCCCAGTGAAACGAGCCAAAATCAAAATGAGTTGCCAGTCCGCCCAGTTGCGGGCGCGCTTCCAGAATGGTCACCTGGTGCCCGGCTCGTAGCAGATAGAACGCGCTGGCCAGCCCGGTGATGCCGCCACCGAGAATGCCGATGCGCAACGAATTTTGCTTAGACTGCACCAGACAGCTCCTAATTACTCTTCCAGATAATGGCTACGCCAATGGTGATAACCAGGATCGCTACCCAGCGCGGAAGCGTAACGCGTTCGCCCAAGAACAACATGGAAAGCACCGCGACAACGGGATATCCCAGGCTCAACAGCGGAAACGCGTACGAAACCTGGATCTGTGAGAGCGCAATCAACCACAAGCCGGTTGCCACGGCAAAAGAAAACGCCCAGGCCCACACCCATCCGGAGCGCAGCAGTAAAAGATAGCCGCCGCCGGTTGCAGCGTTCTTGCCAGAAACGCCCTTGCGCAGAAAGATCTGTGCACACGCACCCAAAACAATACTTAGCCAAAGAGCGGACGTGGGCGTCATGCGCGTTCTCCCTTGGACGAAAGTTGCAGCAAGGCAACGCCGAATACCACCACGGCAATTCCTGCCCAGCGCGCGGGAGAAACCGTTTCACCGAAAAAATATTTTCCGCCCAGGCTCACAATCACGTAGTTGAGCGCGGTGATGGGATAAAGAAAACTGATGTCGCGCCGTGACACCGCGGAGATCCAGAACAGTGTGCCAACGCCGTAAATCGCCAGTCCGGAGGCGACTGCCGGTTCCAGCAAGTAATGTCCGATCTTGGCTAGCGTGGACAGTCCAACGGCAGTATGCGCGGAAGCGACCAGGCCGAACTTGATCAACAAATGTCCAGTGGAAGCCAGCGCAATCGCCGCGAAAGCGGACCAGTGCCACGAAATCGTCTCAGCTTGTTTGGCGATAAACACCTGTGTGGCCGGCTTGCCGGCGAGAGCTTCCGTTCCCATTTACGCACTCACTGCCACTCGGCTGGTGAACCCGGTAATTTCTTTCTGCCATTCAATGGTGTGTAGCAGGCCATCTTCCAACGCGACTTTCGCCGCGAAGCCAAGCAGCTGTTTCGCCTTGGTGGTGTCAGGGACGCGGCGGCGAACGTCTTCGTATTCGCGTCCGCTGCTGATCTGCTGGTAAGGAATAAATTCCAACCGCAATGGCTCAGGCATGTCCGCCAGACGGTGGATGGTGTGGGCCAGTTCCAGAATCGTGATCTCGTGTGTGCTGCCGATGTTGATGATCTGGTTGTTGGCGGCTTCGTTTTCAATGGCGGACGTGATTCCGCTGACGGTGTCAGAGACGAAAGTAAAGCTGCGGGTCTGTTGGCCGTCGCCGTGAATCGGAATCACTTCATTGCGCAGGATGGCATCGATGAACACCGATTGCGGACCTCCCCACCAGCTCAGATGATGGCGCGGGCCGTACGACCCGAAGATGCGCAGCACGGTAACCGGGATGTTGTGGTCTTCTTTGAACGCGAAAGCCAGGTGCTCGTCAAACAATTTGGAAACCGCGTAAGCCCAGCGGGGCACAGTGGAAGCGC
>JANXPR010000223.1 GCA_025357215.1 Acidobacteriaceae bacterium
GGCCTTCAGGTAGTCCGGACGGCGATTCTGGTACTTCAGGTAGTAGGCGTGTTCCCAAACGTCGTTGCCAAGGACTGGAAATTCGCCGTTGCTGAGCGGATTGTCCTGGTTGGGTGTGGCCGTAATCTTAAATTCGCCGGACTTGGTCTTAACCAGCCAAGCCCATCCGCTGCCGAACTGGCCCACGCCGGCGGCTTCGAATTTTTCCTTAAAAGCGTCAAAGCCGCCAAAGGTCTTGGTGATGGCATCGCCAACGGCGCCGGTGGGCGCTCCGCCTTTGGGCCCCATGATCTGCCAGAACATGGTGTGGTTCACGTGGCCGCCGCCGTTATTGCGAATCACGCCGCGCACGTCTTCCGGCAGCGCGTTCAGATTACGGATGAGTTCTTCCGCGCTCTTCTTTGCCAAGTCAGGATATTTTTCAACCGCGCCGTTCAGTTTGGTCACGTAAGCAGCGTGGTGTTTGTCATGGTGCAGGTGCATGGTTTGCTCGTCAATGTGCGGTTCCAGAGCGTTGTAAGCGTACGGCAAGGGGGGAACTTCGTAGGCCATTTTGCAGTCACCTTTCTCAGTTTCAAATCTGAACTCAAGGTTATGGATGAACAAACCGGCTGCGACGATGCAGCCACTCCAGCTGTTCTAAAAATTTAGCAGTTCTAAAAAGCAGCAAATGCCAGTTCCAGCAGCGTCTTCTGTTCCATCTCATGCGCCGTATGCGAACCGGTGCTGGGACTGGACGACGCCGAACGTTTTACCGTGCGCAGCGGCTGGCCACGAGTGAGCCGTTCCAACTGTGGCGACAAGAAGTGTAGCGCGCCCATGTTGGCCGGTTCTTCCTGCACCCAGAGAAACTCACGCGCCGCTGAATACTGCGTGATCACAGCTTCCAGGTCGGCTTCCGGGAACGGATAAAACTGTTCCAGCGAAATGATTGCCGTTTGCGCATCATTCCTGCGTTTGCGTTCGCGGCGTAGTTCATGGGCAATCTTTCCGGAACAGAGAATGATACGCTCGGCCGCCATATTCTCCGCGTCTGGAATTACTGTCTGGAAGCGTCCGTTGGTGAGTTCGCTCAGAGGGCTGGCAGCCTCCGGATGGCGCAGCATGCCCTTCGGGGTAAAAACGATTAGTGGTTTGCGCCACGTACGCAAGGCTTGCCGGCGCAGCAGATGGAAATACTGGGCCGCGGTGGACGGCTGGCAGACCTGGATATTATCTTTCGCCGCTGATTGCAGATAGCGTTCAATGCGTCCGCTGGAGTGTTCCGGACCCTGGCCTTCATAGCCATGCGGCAGCAGCATCACCAGGCCAGAGAGCAATCCCCACTTGTCTTCTCCGGCGACAATGAACTGGTCAATGATGATCTGCGCGCCGTTGGCGAAATCACCGAACTGCGCTTCCCAGAGAACGAGCCCGTCAGGATAGTCGCGGGTGAATCCGTATTCGAATCCCAGCACCGCGGCTTCCGAAAGAATTGAGTTGTACGCTTCAAACCAGGCTTGGGTTTGCGAGATGTTGCTCAACGGCACGTATTCTTTTTCGGTCTCTGTATCCACCAGGAAAGAGTGGCGCTGGTTAAACGTTCCGCGTCGCACATCCTGTCCTGTGAGGCGAACTGGAATTCCGCCCACCAGCAACGAGCCAAACGCCAGCGCTTCCGCCATGCCGTAATCCAAAGCGGCTTTACCGGTGCCCATGCGCTCACGCTGCTCCAGTAGCTTTTTGATCTTGGGATGGATGGCAAAACCTTCGGGATAGCTGGTCAGTTTGCCGGTGATGTGCGTGAGCGTCTCTTCGCTCACCGCGGTCGGTACTTCATAGTCAGGGTTGTAACGGCCACCGATGTATTTGTCCCAATAGGCCGGCAGTTTGCGCAGCACCGGGGACTTCTGCATGGCCGCGGCGGTGTCATACGCCGTATCGATACGCTGGCGGAAACGGGCGGAGGCATCGGTGATATCAATCTTGTTCTTGGCCGCGTAGGTTTCAAACAGCGGTCGCAACGCGTTGATCTTCTTATAAAGCAACGGCTGGGTAATGGTGGGATCGTCCACTTCGCTGTGTCCGTGGCGGCGATAGCCGATCATGTCAATCACCACGTCACTGCCAAATTTGTAGCGATATTCCACGGCCATCTTGGCTACGCGCAGCACAGCTTCTGGATCTTCCGCGTTCACATGGAAAATAGGAACCGGCTGGCGTTTTGCCAGATCGGATGAAAAACGCGACGTGTGCAGTTCCCGCGGATTCGTCGTAAAGCCAATCAGGTTGTTCACAATCACGTGGATGCATCCGCCCACGTTGAAACCTTTGAGTCCGGAATAATTCAGGGTCTCGGCAAAGATGCCCTGTCCGGCAAACGCCGCGTCACCGTGGACAATCACTGGCAGCACCAGATGTACGCCGTTTTCTCCAGCATGTTTCTGTTTAGCCATGGTGCGGCCCAGGGCTACCGGATCCACGGCTTCAAGATGGCTGGGGTTGGAAACCAGATGCATGTGGATGAACTTGCCGCCGCGGGTTTCAAAAGAACCGGTAGCGCCTTTGTGATATTTCACGTCGCCGCCGCCGAGGACCGAGCGGGGATCTACATCTTCAAATCCAGCAAAAACGTTTTCCGGCGAAATGCCGACAACCAGGCTCATGACTGTGAGCCTGCCGCGATGGCTCATGGCCATCACCGAATGCGTGGCGCCAAGGTCAGCCGCGGTTTCAATCACCGTATCCAGCAGCGGAATTTGCGCGGTCACGCCTTCGCCCGAATACCGCTTGGTGCCCAGGTAACGTGTTTGCAGGACTTGCTCGAACAAATCAGCCTGCATCAAGCGCTCGGCCAGCCATGTGCGGTCCACTTTCTGCGTAGATGGATTTTCCATTTGCTGCCTAACCCACTCGCGACAGTCGGCTTGCGGCAGATGCATGAACTCCGCGCCTATGGTCCCGCAGTAAATGCGGCGGCCTTCATCGGCCACAGGGCCTTCCAGGCGAACGTCGGCATAGCCACCCGCGACAGGCCCTCCGAAGGGGTTCAGATTGGCGTCCATGTAGCCCCAGCGGCGGAACTGGTCGAGAACGCGCTCGCGGTCCAAGGTCTGCTGGTCTGTACTTGTCAATTCAGCGCTATGAGTACTCATGGTTAATGATCAAAACGGACAGAATGGGCTAAGGATTTAGTTACCCAGGGTCCGTAACTTATGAGGATAACACCGGAGGGGGCGGTCATGGGTCAGGCTGGTGGGGCGGTACGCTTTTGAAGCCCATGCAGCCCACGGAATCGTACTTCAGGGAATTGACAGGGACATTTCATATTCGATCACTGCTGGATCGTTTGGATAAGGTTCAGTTCGGCCGGTTCGGGTGAATCCCAAACGCTGGTAAAACGCGATGGCGGACTCGTTATTGGACGTCACCATCAATAACAGAGTTATGGCTCGGCGTTGGCGCGCCCAGCCCAAGATCGCATTGACCAAGAGGCGACCAACACCCTGTTGGCGATGGGTGGGAGCCGTCCACATCGCAATCAGATGGGCTTGCGTGACGTCATCTTCATTGAGAAACGAACCCGCCATGCCGCATACAGTGTCGTTATCCATATCCATCGCCAGAAACCCAGCCCCTTTCTCTCCGTCCCAGCGGGCCGCACGGGCGATCCAGTCCGCGTCTGTTAGCTGTATCTCTCTGGCGTATGTCGAGCCGAAGGCGAATGGTGCGTCTTGCAGGGCGCGCAGGCGAACAGCCTTGAAGATCAAAGCATTTTGGGGCGTGATGGGCATAGGCACGATCATGCTAGGAAATCTAACGCATGATGCTTCCTGAGGACAGGGCAAATTCGCGGCCCCAAATAACAAGCGTCCTGCGAAGTGAATCGCAGGACGCCAGGCAGCCCTCCCCCAGAACTGCCTTACCACCGGGAGTGAGAATAGTACCGAGTTGGCCTCTCGTCCACGTCACTTTGGTAACCAGAAAACGTCTTCTGCGGACCGGGCTGGAAGGCCCGTCGCAACCTTACCACCACGGAATATCTTCCGTCTAATCAGCGCTTTGTAGGCCCCTGAAACCTTGGATAGTCGTTTTCATCTAATGTTTGCTAGGATGATGGAAGCAATAATCCCACGCAATGTATCTAATTCAAGGGTAGGAGATTTCATGGCAGCAACAGGGGCAATTCTGGAAGTAACGGACAACAATTTTGACCAAGAGGTCCTCAAAAGCAACCAGCCCGTAATGGTCGATTTCTGGGCCACGTGGTGTGGACCGTGCAAAGCGCTCGCGCCCATCGTGGACGAAGTGGCTTCCGCGTATCAAGGCAAGGTCAAAGTCGGCAAAATGGACGTGGACTCAAGTCCCGTCACCCCGCAGCGCTACGGCGTGCGCGGCATCCCGACTCTCTTGATCTTCAAGAACGGCCAGGTCCAGGAGCAAATTGTGGGCTGGGTCAATCGTGAAACGATTGAAAAAGCACTCAACAAGCACGTGACCCAGTAACGGAAATGTTTTCGACCCGAGGCTCGGCTCCGGCCGGGCCTTTTTGTTTTGCTGGCCCGTCACTTTTCTGTAGCTGAAAAATATTGTTCTCGCAGAAAACAGCGAAGAAAATCTTTTACATCGCGATTACAACCAAACCTCGCTTTTTTCATTCTTATTTAACCAAGATATAAGGAAGTGTAGCTGTCCCATTGTCTTAGCCTGGCCTTAAGTGTCTTTACATTTCTTTATTTTGAGCTTGGAAAAACCAGATCGACGCGTATAATTCCACGCAAGCCATCAGCTAAAAAGCGTTTTGTATGGGGAGCTAGTGGGCAACGGAGTCGGAGATTTTGCCGCTGTGCCGCGGCTACCGGCTTTGGTTCAAGTACGTCTGAGCGGTAAGACTCTTTCTTAAGCGAAAAAGCAGAACACTATGTGCGGCATTCTCGGGTATTCCCATGTCTCAAGAAGACTTCCACGCGGCGTGCTGGCCGGTGCGCTGGAAGCGCTGAACCATCGCGGCCCGGACCATCAAGGACACTTCACCTGCGAACTGATGTCTCTGGGGGCAACGCGTCTGCGCATCCTTGATCTGGAAGGAGGCGACCAGCCACTGCAAAGTCCTGACGGCAACGTGGTGGTGGTTTTCAACGGCGAGATATTCAA
>JANXPR010000238.1 GCA_025357215.1 Acidobacteriaceae bacterium
GGATCGCGTCCGGAAGAAATCGCGCAGGCCCGTGCCGCGGCAGCAACCGACCAAAACGCTCCGGGCTATCGCTTGCAGGAAGTCGCGCAATTGGAAGCCGATCTGCAACGCTCTAAGGCTGACTTGGTTAACGCGCAGCAGACATTCGATCGCACATCGTCTCTCGCGAACCAGGGAATTCTCGCGCCACAAGCCCGCGACGATGCGCAGGCCCGCCTGGACGCCGCCAAAGCTCAAGTCCGTTCGCTGGAAAATTCGGTGACGGCTTCGCGAGCTCGTCTGCGTGAAGCTCAAGCGCAGAAAGACATGGTCGAACGCGGCCCGCGCCGTGAAGACATTGATGCCGCCCGCGCTGACGTAGTCCGCGCGCAAGGCGAACTGGCGCAGGCGGAAGCTCGATGGGCGGAACGCGAGGTGCGCTCGCCTTCGGCCGCGATAGTGGAGGTTCTTGATCTGCGTCCGGGCGACCTGGTCACCGCCAACGCTCCGGTGGCCAAGCTGCTGGAAGCCAATCAGCTTTATGCCATGGTTTACGTCCCGCAGAATGACGTTGGCCGCGTACGCGTGGGCCAGCATGCTGAAGTCCGCGTGGACGCGTTCGGCAAGCGCGCTTTCACTGCCACGGTGGAACAGATTCGCCAACAGGCGGAATTCCTTCCGCGCAACGTGCAAACGGCGGAAGAACGCCAGCACCAGGTGTTCGGAGTGAAACTCCGCGTGGAAAATCCCGGGAACGAACTGCGCGCCGGCGTGCAGGCAGACGTCGTCTTTACGGAGGCCAAGTGACCGCTCTTGTTACGTCCGGCAATAACCCTGCCCCTGCGAACGCCAGCAATCTTGCCATCTGCGCGCAAAAACTTACGCGCAAGTTCGGCGACTTTACCGCTGTCGATCAAGCCAGCATGACCGTGGAGCGCGGAGAGGTTTTCGGCTTTCTTGGTCCCAATGGCAGCGGCAAGACCACGATGATCAAGATGCTCACCGGAATCCTGCCCATCACTTCCGGTGATGCCACCGTGGCCGGCATTGACGTCCGTAAAGATCCTGAAGGCGTGCGCCAGAGGATCGGCTACATGAGCCAGCGCTTCAGCTTGTATGACGATCTTACGGTCGCCGAGAACCTGCGCTTTTACGGCCGCATTTATGGCCTGCGCGGCACCACTTTGGACGAAAAGATTCAGCAAACCATCGAACGCAACGCCCTGCAACCTTATCTTGACCGGCTCGCGGCCAGGCTTTCCGGCGGATGGAAACAACGACTCGCGCTGGGCTGCTCCATGCTGCATGACCCTTCCATCATGTTCCTGGACGAGCCCACCGCGGGGATTGATCCCGTGGCGCGTCGCAAACTTTGGGACTTGTTGTTTGATCTTTCCGGCCACGGCATTACTTTCTTCGTTACCACGCATTACATGGACGAAGCCGAACGCTGTAGCCATCTGGCTTACATCTATTACGGGCAGATCATTGCCGACGGCACGCCGGACCAGCTCCGCGATCTTCCCGAAGCTTCGCCCGCGGGCACGCGGCGCTTTGAGATTGACGCTCCGCAGGTTACGTCCGCTCTGCGCACTGCCCGCGAGTTGCCGTACCTAAAAAGCGCCACCATCTTTGGCCGCAGCATACACGCGCTGGTGGAAGAAAACGTTACGCAACAGGACATTGATCGCGACCTTCGCGCGCGCGGCGTGCAGCCGCAGGAAATCCGCCCGCTCACCGCCACGCTGGAAGACGTGTTCGTCGAGTTGACGTACAAGAAACAAGCGAAGGAGGCCTCCCGTGCTTAACTATTTGCGCAACCTCTTCCGCGGCTTCTCCGCCATCTTCTATAAAGAAACGGTCCACATGCGGCGTGACTCCATGGCCATGATGCTGGCCCTGGTCGTCCCCATTGTGGAAATGGTAATTCTTGGCGCCGCCATTGATACCAACATACGCCAGGTCAACACCGTGGTTTACGACCAAAGCGGCGTGATGGACGTGGCCCAGGAAGGCAGCTCAGCCAGCCGCGATCTGATCAACCACTTCATAAACTCTGACACCTTCAAGGTGTACAAGTACGTCCACTCAGACCGGGAGTTGAATGAAGAACTGGTGGCCGGACGCGCGCACGTGGGCATCAAGATCCCGCTGGATTTTGACCGTAAGTTGCTTCGCGGCGAGACCGCGCAGGTCATGGTCATTGTGGACGGGTCCGATTCCTCCACCGCCGGCACGGCCGTGAACGTTGCCGGAGCCATTGGGTTGGACCAGTCTTTGCAACTGGTGTTGGCGCGTGGGATCAACCTTGGCCAGCCCATCGAAATACGCCCCAAGGTCATGTTCAATCCGGATTCGCGCTCGCCAAACTTTTTTCTGCCCGGCCTGATCGCCGTTTTGATGCTGATGATCACCGTGATGCTCACCGCTTTTTCCGTGGTCCGTGAAAAAGAGCGCGGCACATTGGAACAGTTGATGGTAACACCCGTGCGTCCGCTGGGACTGATGCTCGGCAAGATCATGCCCTACTTCTTCATGGGGCTGGGCGAGATGATGATCCTTCTGGGCTTCATGCGGGTGGTGTTCCGTGTGCCGGTGCACGGCAGCGTGGTGTTGCTGGTTGCGCTCACGTCCATTTATCTGTTCGTGAATCTGGCCATTGGCATGTTGATCAGCGTGCGCGCCGGCACACAGGCGGAAGCCATGCAATCCTCGTTCAGCATCATGCTGCCCAGCATCTTTCTCTCGGGCTACATCTTTCCCCGGGAAACCATGCCGGTCATCTTTCATGCGATGAGCAATTTCGTTCCCGCCACCTATATGATCAACATTTTTCGCGGAATCATCCTGCGCGGCGCCGGTTTCCAGGAGCTATGGCTGGACGGCCTGATCCTGGCCGTCATGGGTATAGGCGTTCTGTTGCTGGCGGCGAGAAAGTTTGAACGGATGGTGGTTTAAAAGAAGCAATTAGCGCTTAGCAATTAGCCGTTAGCCGTTAGCCAAACCGAATTCACGGATGGCTGATAGCGGTATTGTGAACGCCTTCGTGAAGAGGCTAAGAGCTAAGGGCTGGAGCTAAAGGCTAAGGGCCAAAGGCTAAGAGCTAAAGGTTAAGGGCCAATGACTAACAGCCGCTCTCAAAAAAATTGGCTGCCGGGTGCCACCCGACAGCCGAAGCGCAGCCAAAACAAGCAATCTGTTTGACTATTCTGGTAAGACACCCGCAGGACCACGCTTGGAACAACTTTTTTCGCACGCCAGATCCCTTAGCGGATTTGTCGCGTAGGACGACAAGTCCGCAGAACTCAATCCCCAGCCATGTCATGTTGAGCGACTCCGAAGCCCGGCTCCTGCCGAGGCGAGACATGCCCTTTGAGGAGGGCTACGCAAAAAAGGACACAAGCCAAAAAAGATGGCCGCCTGGGGTTCCGGCCCGAGCGACCACGGAGAGGGCAATCTAAAGGAGTCACTGAGTTAGACCAGTGCCCACAGCGCTATGGAACAGATTTCTTCGTGAGATATTTCGGCGCTGAGGCGGCATAGACGCCAGACAAAAAAAGTGGCTGCTGGGAGTCAGCCAGCAGCCGCGCAGTCAATCTTATTTTGGAGTCGAGTTGTAAAGGATGAAGCCGAATCCGTTATGCCTGTTTAGACACCGGACTCGTTACCCTCGGAACAAGTTATTTTGCGGTTTGCTTGCGCCGTAAAAAGCGACTCTACCATTTTTATACCTGCCGCAAGCCGTTGCCTGCAGCCACCTGCACCGGCGGCGGCATTACTGCTTCCGGCTGGGCCAATTCCTGGCTTAGGCCGGACACCATGTCCACCCACTGCAGCGCGCGGATGTAATCTTCCTGCAAGTCGTTGGGATCCAGATGCATTTGCGCGCATATCGTTCGCGTCTTCTCAAAGTTACCGCGATCGTACGCGATGATCAGGTCCAGCAGTTCGCGCATGCGGTTCTTCTGACCGAGAAGCGCGGCCTCCACGTCCTTGGGTACTTTCACGCGGGTGAGCACTTGCGATAGCGGAATACCCAGGATGCTGTCCATTACGGAAAACATTCCGAGCAGAAAAAGCTCATAAGCACGGCACTTGGCTTTGGGGGCCAGCAGTTCGGCAAAACGCGCGCGCATCAACGCTGTTGCCAGCAAACACTGCGCGCTGTTTTCGGCCGCCACGGAAACACACGCTACGGCGATCCAACGGCGCAACTGCGTCTCACCCAACAGGGTGAGCGCGTGGCGGATGGAAGTGATGGTGGTCCGCAGACAGAACGCATAAGAATTCAGGTACCGCAGCAGGCGATAACACAGCGCGGCGTCACTCTTGATGACCTCTTCCACCTGCTTGAAGTCCACTTCCGCGCGCCCAATCTGTTCCATCAGACGCATGTAGTTCAGCTTGGAAGGTGAGAGCTCCTGGTTGGCCAGCAACACCGGTTCACAGAAGAAGTATCCCTGAAAAAGACTGTAGCCGGCTTTCATCCCGGATTTGTATTCCGCGCGGGTCTCAACTTTTTCCGCCAGAGGACGCGCCTTCTTGCAATATTTGTCGACGATTTCCTTACGGGTGCGTTCGTCCGTTGCGCGAAAATCCACTTTGATGATGTCCGCAAACGGCAACAGCGGCAGCGTTCGCGAGTTGGGAACAAAATCGTCCAGCGCGATGGTAAAACCGTTGGCTTTCAGCTGCTCGCACGCCTTTACGATGGCCGGCGTGGGCTCCACCGTTTCCAGAATCTCCACTACAACCGCTTCCGGAGGCAGCACGCTGATGTATTCGTGCGCCAGCACATCCGTGCTGCAATTCACGTAAAGACGTTTGCCGCCGGAAAGCTCCTTGTACCCAAGAATAATGATCTGTTCCAGAACGCTGCGCGAGGCGTTGTCGATGTCAGTAAACTGGGCCGTTTTATGCATGCCGGCCCGGTACAACATTTCGTAGCCCTGTGTTTGTTCGTCACCGTCAAGAATCGGCTGTCGCGCCATGTACTGCATTTGAGTCCACCTTACCTATGAATACAATTGTTCATCGGCATGGCGGGAATAGAGCTTTAAGAGGATGCGCGTGAGGACGAAAGTACTTAGAGAGCAGCGGCTAGCTACCAGGTGCTAGCTTTGGCTTTACTTTCGGCTTTCTTAGTCAGGTTTTCCAGGGCAACAAAAAACAGGAACGCGCGAACGGACAGCCAAGGGTAAGAGCCAAAAACCAAGTGCTGGGTCAGATCACTAGAAGCTAGCGGCTAGCAGCTATTCTTTCGTATGTTCGTAATACTTTCCGATGATGATGCCCACGTCCACGGCGGCATCGGGATCAAGATCAACGAACTCAAAACCGGCGTGTCCGCGTTCTACAAAACGCAAGCGTGCTTTTATTTCCACACTAATCTCTTCACCGGGTTCAAGAATGGTGAACGTGTGGGTCTTGCCATCTTTGTTGTAGGACTTGCCGGTCTTCATGGAAAAGCCGCCGCGCGCCAACTGGCGGAGTTCGCCGACTTTTTCTTCCTGTTCGTCCAGCACCAGGATCTTGGCGTGCGGAGCGATATCAATCCGCTCAAAGCGGCGCTTTTCGTCGGCTTTTTGTGCGTCTGGCATTTGCTTGATCATTGGACCTGCTCGTTGAAGGCGCTGATGGGATCTACATCCACGGGCACTTCCTTGGCGTTTGCTAACGCCGATTTTAACCCAGCCGGCATGGAATCATACTTCTTGAACCATTGCTCAGCTCGGTTCCGGTCACCGGTGGCTTCGATTTCCAGCAGTTCCTTGGCCAGCGCGGCAATGGCTGCCGGCATCTTGCTGTAATCAATTTCGTATTTGTTGATCTTGGTGTTGTAGCTGATGGCGCCTTGCTCGGAGAGATAGTTGAACTCCATCATCTCCGCGCGGCCATGGGCTTCCGCCACGCCAAAGCGTACCGTGCGGAAGATGCCGGCCACGTGCGAAGCCCATACTTCCGGCGCTCGTTCCTTGGGGAACACGCCTTTTTCCATGAGCCAGTTCAAGGCGAACAAGCCCACCATGTCGGCTTTGGCTTCTTCCACCGCGCCAAAGACCGGCCCCAGCGACGCGCGAATTTCCGCCTGGCCGCTGCTGGTGCGGGCGTAAGCCGGTCCCAGCGCGTGGCAGATTTCATGCATGATGACGGCGGACAAGTAGCCGTCCATGGATGCCTGCGCGGCCTGGTCTTCACGCATCAGCAGTTTGCCGATCGGCAACACTACGTTGTTCACGCGCGCGTCCATAAAGTTCTTGAAGAAGATTTTCTTCGATCCTTTTTCCTGATGGATGCGGGCGTCATTGGGAAGATTGTCAGCCACCGCCTGGTAGCCGTGGCGCAGGTCGCCGCCGCGAAGAGGCGTATCCATTACTTCCATGGGCTCTTTGTGGCCCTGCATGGAAGGGCGGTCTTCCACCGCCAGCGGCAACGCGTCCTGAATTTCTGGAACGTACTTCATGAACGTAGCCAGCCGCGCGCTTTCTTCTTCATTGCGGATCATCAGCGCCGCGCCGTATGAGGTCTTCACGCCCAGCACGTCGTCAAGATACGTTTCATAAGGCGCAAAGATGATGTCGAACTTGGGATTCTCCAGGTCGAGCCAGGCCAGATCGCTCTTGTAGTAATCGTCGGTGAGCAATGCTTCAGCCCGCAGACGCAGAAAGTTGGCAAACGCCTTGTCCGGACTCAGCGCGGCTGCTTCTTTCAGCGCCGCTGCCGCTGGAACCAGCCACGTACGATATTCAACATGATACGGAACAGCAATCAGCTCCGCACCTTGCCGCTTGATGACCGTGTACGGGCTGTAGATCTGCGCTTTCTTCTCAGGATGTTTGGCGACGTAAGCTTCAATCTGCTCGCGGGTCAGGCCCGCCGGATAGATGGCGCGCCCCGGCGGAAACAGGTCGTTGCCGATGAACGGCTTGTTCTCTTCCAGCAGATCATAGCGGCTGCCGTTGATTAACAAGAACCGGCGGATCTTCTGGTCCATAACCTGGTTGCAACCGGCAATCCGCTTCAACAGCGCAAAACCTTTGGGATCGCTCTGCATCCAGTAGATGTTGTCCAGCTGTTTCACGGCATCTACCAGACGGTAGGCCATTTTGCGTTCGTTATCGGTGAGTCCGTGCACGCTGAAGGGCATGGAAACCATTTTGAACTTGGACACCTGGCCAATCACATCGCCCCGGACGACCTCTTTGATCGCGCACTTTTCAGCCGCCTTGGCAGCGGCTGCGGCGGTCGGCGGCAGTGGCTTGTCTTTTTTGTCCGCCGTGGCCGGTGGCTTGGCCTGGCCAAAAAGCCCAGCCGACAAACAAAGTTCCAGAGCAAGGACCAGGAAGCGCCGTTCTAGTTTCATGGCAGATGATTTCATCGCAGAACGATTCTAGCAGCGGGAAGCGCGAAAACAACGAACCAACCCAGGGCACAGAGGGACAACGGGGCTTGTGTACCGCGGACCGGCACGAACGGCTTGCCTGGTTACCCTTCCCCGCATTTACAAACTGGCCATCGCAGAACCAGTGATCTTAGAAAGCGACGAACACTTGCTGGTCACGATCATCAATTGAACATAAGGTGAGTCCTAGCAGCGACTTTGGAATTTTTTCTCCGTGCCTCCGTGTCTCCGTGGTGGAGGTTGCATTTTTCCATCAGCCCGACTGTTGTGTTTAAATCAATTGTCCCCCATGACCACCAACCGCCCATCCCGCCAGGTGCTTCTCATTGATGCCGACGACACGCTTTGGGAAAACAACATCTATTTTGAAGAAGCGATTGCCGGATTTATCGAACGGCTCAACCACCAGCATAGGTCGCCCCAAGAGGTGCGGTTATTTCTGAATGACGTGGAGCGCGAAACCATTCTGGAGCGCGGCTATGGCGTGCACAGCTTTGCGCATTCCCTGGTGAAATGCTTTGAACGCCTGGCGGAGCAGCCCATCACCCCGGCTTTGCACGAGTACATCTGGGGATTTGCTCATCGCATCGCCAGCAGCCCCATTGAACTAATCCACGGCGTGGCGGAAACGCTGGAGTATCTCCAGCGCGGTGGACATCATCTGATCATGATGACCAAAGGCGATATCACCGAACAATCCGGGAAGGTGGAACGCTCCGGCGTGAAAGATTATTTCGCCGCCGTGGAAATCGTTCCGGAAAAGAAGCCCGTCGCCTATAAAGGTGTCATCGAAAAATACCAGCTTGCCCCGCAAACCACCTGGATGGTCGGCAACAGCCCGCGGTCAGACATTAATCCAGCCATGGCCGCCGGAATTAACGCTGTGTTTGTTCCGCATGACAACACATGGGTGCTTGAGCATGAAGAAGTGGACGCAGTCCCGCACGGCGTAACGCTGCTGCAGGTGGAAAATTTCAAGGAATTAAGGAAGCACTTCTAAATTAGATCCAATATGAACCTTACGGTCCAGAACGCGACAATTTTCATGAAGGATTCAGGCGCGGGCCAGCCGACGCTGTTTCTTCACGGCAATCCCGACTCTTCCATTCTCTGGCGGGACATCATCGAAGAAATGAAGCCGCAGTTTCGTTGCCTGGCGCCGGACCTGCCGGGCTTTGGACATTCGTCCATCCCGCCGGGGTTTGATTTTTCGCTCGATTCGCTCGCGGGGTTCGTCAACGATCTGCTGGACGCCGCCGGCATCACCGAACCGGTCAACCTGGTGATGCACGATTTTGGCGGGATCTACGGGCTGGCCTTTGCGGTGAAACATCCCGAACGCGTGCGCCGCATGGCCATCATGAACACCAATTTCTTTTCTGACTATGAATGGCACGCCTTGGCCCGCGTATGGCGCACCAAATTCCTGGGCGAGTTGAGCTTGCTCAGCATGACCTGGCCGGCGTTCCGTTCCGCCATGCGCAAGGGTTCGCCGCCGATGAGCGAACAGCGCATGCGCGAAACTTATGACCTCTTCAAATGGCCCGTCAAGAAAATGGTGCTTCAGCTTTACCGCGCAACGAATCCGGAGAACTTCAAGGGATGGGAAGACAAACTCCCTGAACTGACCAAGCGTGTGCCGACGTGCGTACTGTGGGGCGACAAAGACCCTTACGTGGCGTCGACCCATGCCAGCCGGTTTGGCGCACAGAAAGTCTGGCACTTTGCCCAAAACGGACACTTTCTTCCCGTGGAAGCTCCGAAAGAATGCGCGGAGAAGATGATGGGATTCTTTGCCTGAAAACCGGACAGATGGCGGCGAGTGGCACCACGATCTCTTATAATGAGTGCTCGCTATGAAAAAGGTCTTTCACTTCCAGTCCCCGCGAGAGCGCTACAAGTCAGACGCCGCTGTAGTCTGGTGTTATGACCACCGTTTTGACCTGGTTTTTCAAAAGTTGTTGAAGCGCACGGGGATCGAACGTCCTGACCCGGTGCGGATCGCCGGCGGCGCCAAGTGTCTGGCGTCACCTACGCTGGAAAGCGACCGCGAGTTTGTCCTGGAGCAGATCCAGAGGTCGCGACAACTGCACGGAACCGACACCGTCATCCTGATGCTGCACTCCGACTGCGGCGCCTATGGAGGACTGCCGGCTTTTGACAATGACCCGTTGGTTGAGGCCGAACACCATCGCCGTGAAATGCATCGCGCGTATGATTACCTCAGGGCCGCGATGCCAGACATCACCGTGAAGGCCTATTTCGTGGACTTTGACGGTGTGTGGGAAGCCGACATGACCGTTTCCGTGGACGGAGTGCCCAACGGCACCGGCATGCGACAGGTCACCTAACGCAAAGGAATTTGATTTTGGTGGATTTGAATCGATGATGTTTCACGGCGTCAACGGCGAATTCCGCTGGCTGGAAGCCACCGGCCAAACTCTTGCGGACGTGTTGAGGATTTGTCCGGAAGTTGTGGCCGGAAAAAATCTGGTCATCACCTTGTTTGACGGCGGACCGCTCGAACTCACGCCGCGGCAAACAGAGCAAGGCTGGCGCCTGCTGGATTCCGTGGTCCACGTTCCTAAAGTGGAAAATCCCGCCACTCTGCCGACAAGTTCCTGTGACGAATGGTACATCTTTCCTGCCACGCCGGCCAACCAGGACTTTGAGGTTTTTGTAGCTTACCCCTGGTTCACCTTGGGGCCAACTGGCGCGGTGAAAGCGCAACCCAACACCCGCTGGGACCTGAAGAAACTGCAACGCATTTTCTGGCAGGACATGGAGACCATGGAACCAGAAACCTACATGGCCTGCAGCAACCGGCTTATCTTTGTTACGCGCAACGCCGACAATTTCAGCAAAGTCCTGCGCGGAGTGAGCGCAGCCTTGAAACAAGCGGGCGGCGACGGCTTCTCTACACCCAAGCAAGCGTCCTAGTAACGTCAGCGTGCGCGGTTGGCTTGGGACATGCTTTGAGGCCATACGCTTGCGCTATACTTTCTCTCAATCAGCCTCATGGCCAATATCCTTTACGGCGTCAACGGCGAAGGTTCCGGGCACTCCACTCGTGCCAAGGAAGTAATCTCTCACTTGCAGGAAAAAGGCCACCGCGTCCACGTGGTTTCTTTTGATCGTGGCCTAACGAACCTGAAAGATCAGTTTGAGGTCACAGAAATTTTCGGCTTCCACTTTGCCTACGTGAACAATCGCGTGCGTTATCGCCGGACGGCCGCCAAGAACCTGATCAAGGCTCCCAAAGCCGCGCGCAGTTTCGCCCTCTTGCTGCGCCGCGTGGACGAATGGAAAATCGATCTGGTGATCACGGACTTTGAACCGTTGAGCAGCCGCGCCGGGCATCACCGGAAGCTGCCGGTCATCTCCATCGATAACCAGCACTGCATCACCAACACTGACGTCTCGTTGCCGAACAAGCATCGCCGCGACGCAGCCGCAGCTAAGCTCGCCACCCGTTTGATGACGCCGCATGCGCAGGCCTACTTGGTCACTTCATTTTTTCCCGTAAAGTCCAAAAAGAAAAATACATTTGTGGTTCCGCCGATCTTGCGGCGGGAAATCCTGGCCACCCAGCCCACCAGCGGCGATTCCGTCCTGGTCTACGTGACTTCTCCGGCCAAAGACCTTCCGCTTTGCTGCAAAAAGTCCGGTGCAAGTTTGTGGCTTATGGATTCGGACAAGAAGGCCAGCAGGGCAACATCCTGTTCAAGAAGCCCAGCATGGAAGGCTTTCTGCGTGACCTGGCTGGGTGCAAAGCCATCATCGCCAATGCCGGCTTTTCTCTGGTGAGTGAAGCGCTGTATTTGCGCAAGCCATATCTGGCCGTCCCGGTGGAACACCAGTTCGAGCAGATATTCAACGCCTATTATCTCGACAAAGAAGGTTACGGCGCCTACTGGGACGAGCTGACAAAGGAACGCGTGGAATCCTTTTTGTACAACCTGCCGCACTTTGCCGAAGCGCTGAGCCGCTATCCGAAGCAAGACAATTCAGTGCTGATGTCGAAACTCGACGAACTGATTGCCGAGTTAGTGGGGCGTCCGCGGCGCGGGCTGGCTGCGCGGTTCCGTCGCAAGAAATCTTTGCGCACGCCGTCTTCTGAATTGAGAGCCGAAGGCCAAGCGGCCGGAGGCCAAGACAGATGACCGACGAACAAGACTTGGCGCTGCCCGAACCGGAGCAAGCCCCGGCGCCAACCCCGTGGATGGAAGCTCTGCTGGCCGCCAGCTTACTAGTTGCCGGCTTGAGTCTGTGGCTGTTTGCCTGGCTCGCCGGCGAAATGCAGGATGGCGACGTCAGCAAGTTTGACGAAGCCATTCGCGGATGGGTCCATGCGATGGCCTCTCCCCGGCTGACGGGGACGATGCTCTTTGTCTCCCGGTTGGGTTATGACTTGCTCATCGTGGAGCTGGTGATCGCCCTGGCGATTTTTCTTTGGCTACGCTGGCGACGCGGCGCGTTGTGGCTGGCCATCACCATGGCCGGAGCGGTAGCGCTGGACATCGCGCTCAAGCAGGCTTTCCATCGCGTACGTCCAGACGCGTTCTTCGTTGCGCAACCGCATTCTTACAGTTTCCCCAGCGGACACGCGCTCTCTTCGTTCTGCTTTTACGCGGTGCTGGCGGGCTTAATCGCGGACCGCGTCAAGTCCATGCCGGTAAGAGTGACGGCAGGCGTTGTTGCCGCGCTGCTGATTTTCGCGATTGGCTTTTCGCGCATCTATCTTGGCGTGCACTACCCCACGGACGTGATCGCCGGCTACCTGGCCGCCGCGCTTTGGGTCAGCACCATGCTGGCCGTGGATCGCATTCGCAAAAAAGCCGTGGTCCATATCAAGAACCGCCGCAGCAAACGCTGACAAAGAGCCGGCTGCGGGACGCCCCTCCGCACAGCCGGCTCTTATGGGCGATGTCACCCACACTGGATCATCCGTTACTTCTTCTGGCTGGGATCGTCATTAGGATTGATGTAATTGAACTGCACAGGCGCCGTGCCGTGAATCTGAACCACGACCGGACCACTGGCCATGGCGTAGTGATGCATGTCCGGATCGAGATAAGCGAAGCTGCCAGCCGGGAACGTGCCCATCTTTGAAGCGTCAAACGTATCCCCCATGCCTACTTTGAACGTCCCGGAAATCACGGTGACGTTTTCGCGCAGCGGATGCCAATGAGGCGCGATGCGGTAGCCGTCCGGCATTTTCAGCCGCACGGTGTAGTTGCTGCCGGCTTTGGTTGGATCGCCTTCAATCACCGCGAACTGCGCTCCCGGCGCCACGAACGGCGGCGGCGGGCCCCAGGTGATGCTGTCTGGAGTAAATGCATTGTTGGCGTGCTCGCCCGCATGGGCCGCGACCGTGTAGTACCCGCCGGCTGCGCAAAGCAGCGCCGCAAGTGCAAGCGTGATGTACAGAATTCGTTTCATGAGTTTCTGAAGCTCTCCTTTTTCGTCTGTCATTTACATGCATCTTCTATGAACAGCCTGGCCTTTTCAATGAATGCGGGATAACCGGAATATATCTTTTAGATATCGCTGTAAGTTGCTGAATCTTAGTGCCATAATGATTACTGGTGGGGTTGATTGATGCGGGCGGCAAAGAAAGCAACGGAGCATGTGCAAGTAAATCAGGCGCAAGCAAATGTGGAGCTGGATCTTGGCCGCTACGAGCTGCGCCGCTTTGGCCGGCGCGTAAAGCTGGAGACCAAGCCCATGGAGTTGTTGATCTTTCTCGTTGGACGGCGCGACCAGTTAGTGTCCCGCGAAGACATAGTCAAGAAACTGTGGCGGTCGAATCTTTTCATCGATACCGAACGGAACCTGAACAACATCGTTCGGAAAATCCGCACGGCGCTTGGCGACAACACCGCCAAGCCGCGTTTTCTGGAAACGGTGGTCGGGAAAGGCTACCGGTTCATCGGTCCGGTGCGGGTGATCGAAGCACAATTTCCGCAGTCAGTGGGCCCGACTTCAGCGCCAGGTCGTTCGTTCGGACGCGCGAACGATCGCGTAGAACTTACGTCTCTGGCCGTGCTGCCGCTCACTCTCGTCGGCAAAATATCTGACGACCAGGGCTTGTGTCTGGGATTTGCCGACGCGCTGGTTGCGCGGCTGGCCAACCTACACGGCGTGAACGTGCTTCCGACTTCGGCGGTGCTGAATGTTCCGGCCGACGCCACGCCGGCAGACATTGCTTCGCGACTGGGCGTTCGGTTTGTGGTGCACGGCGCGATTCAGTCTCTCAAAGGACAATGGCGGCTCTCCTTGGAAATGTTTGACACACACCAGCAAGGCCCGTGCTTGACCAGGAAATGCGATCTCGACATGGGGCGTTTGTCCGAAACCGAAATTGACATTGCGAAACAGATTGCGGCCGCGCTGAAACGTCCTCTGGGACCGGCGTTGGTGCAACAGCGTCCGCGCTATAGCCGCGACCCGCTGGCTTACGCGGAGTACATGCGCGGCTACCGGCTCACGGCGTCCGGTGATCCGGCCACCATGGAAGAGTCCATCCAATACTTGACCAACGCGGTAACGCGCGACCCGGCGTTTGCGCTGGCCCACGCTACTTTGTCTCTGGCTTGCGCCACGCGCCATTTTGAATATGATCCGGCGAGCATGTGGCTGGAAAAAGCAGAGTTTCATTGCCGCCGAGCGCTGGAAATTGACCAGGACCTTCCAGAAGGTCACGTGGCCCGCGCTTTCCTGCTGTGGGGACCATCAAAAAACTTCCAGCACCTGGAAGCCATTGCCGGGCTGAAACGCGCTCTTGCGTTGCAAAGCAATCTGCCACATGCCTACAACCGTCTGGGCACGATACTGGCGCACATCGGGCTGCTGGACCACGCGCGCGACATGTACGAACGCGGCAGCGTCTTTCAACCGAAGAAACAGGTCAGCCCGAGTATCGTCCAGGTTTACCTATGGAACGGCGAGTA
>JANXPR010000246.1 GCA_025357215.1 Acidobacteriaceae bacterium
CTCAGCAACCCACCGGGCAGGTTGCCGAAAACAAACCGGCCCGGGAAGAATGTGTGGGACTCCGAGTGATTGCCGCGATAAAGAAAATATCCGCCGAACTTGAAGTTGTGTTTGCCGCGGACGGTGGAGTAGTTGTCCGCGGTCTCGAAGCGGCGCATGATGGTCAAGCTGGGCAGGAAAATGTTGGTGCCCAGGCTGGCAAATCCCGGAACATCAAGGCCAACCTGCCCGGGAGAATTGGGGATTACGTTGAAGCCTGCATAGTTGAACTGCAGGCGTGCTTCATTGGTCGTCCGCGGGCTGAACTGATGGAACCACGCGCCCAGCAGGGTGTGGTCCAGAGCATGAATTGTGCTGCCGCGGGAGAAACCCGTCAAAGACTGCACGTCAGGATTTTCTTCGCGGTCATGGCCAAAGCTGTAGCGAACCAACAGTTGGTTTCTATCGTTGAACTGGTGGTCCAGGCGGCTTGAAGCCAGATAGTTCTGCGTGCTGTAGGGGAACAGGCCGCCATTGTTTTCAAACTGGTTCACAATGAAAGCGTTCCGCGGGCTGGTGGCCGAATTCACGGTGAGAATGTTGTTGAGAATTCCGGCGCAAGTTACCGCAGGCAGTGCCGGTTGACCCGTGAGACAAGGCACCGCAGGATTGCCCGGCAGAGCGGCCAAGCCACCGATAATCGATTGCTGGCCGCCGCTGGGACGGAATACCGATGTGTTGTTGAACAACGTAACGGCGTTCTGCGCGTCGCTCAGGAGTCCTTCAAATGCGGTAAAGAAGAAGGTCTTGTCCTTGGTGATGGGCATGCCCAAGCTGGCCCCGAACTGTTCACGGGTAAGCGTGTCTTTAATATTGCGCCCGGCGGAATCAGGCAGCGCGGGGTTGAAAGGCGTCCCCGGAGCCAGAGGCTGCGACTTGGCAAAAGGATTGGCCGCATCCATCGCATCATTGCGGAACAAGGCAAACAGGCTGCCATGGACGTTATTGGTGCCGGACTTGGTGACAATGTTGATGGTGGCGCCGCTGGCGCCGCCCAGTTCCACGCCGTAGTTGCTGCGGTTGATCTGGAATTCCTGCACCGCATCCTGGCCTACGTTCAGGCGGACGCCGCCGGCATCGTCATTGGCTTCGCCGCCATCCACGGTCACGCTGTTGCCGCGGCCGTTGCTGCCATAAAAAGAAAGTCCGCTCTGCGGGGTTTGCTTTACGCGAAAATCCTGGTCAGACGCCAGGCGGGTGGAATCTGAAACTGCCGGCGAGAGCAGCGTAAACGTAAGATAGTCGCGGCGATTGATGGGCAACTCGCGAATATATTCTTCGTTCACCACGCTGGACTGCTGCGCCTTGTCGGTTTCCACCAGGGCCGCTTCGGCGGTGACTTCCAGGGCTTCCGTCACCTGGGATATCTTCATTTTGAAATCCACCACGCTGGTCTGGCCAATATTGACCGTGACGGCTCTGGCGATTTCCGTTTGGAAACCGGACTTGCTCACGTTGACGCTGTAAGTGGCCGGCAAAAGTGACATCACCCGGAACTGCCCGCTGGCATCCGTGGTAACGGTGTGTCTGGTGCCTTTGGCAATGTCCGTCACCGTGACGGTGGCGTTGGAAACGATGGCACCTGAAGGATCAGTGACCGTACCCGTAATGTCGCCGGAGGAGCCAACGCCCTGCGCGACGGCCATGCCGCTGATTAACGTGCACATCAGCATGCACACCACATAGGTTTTCCAGAGATTGAACGACCTCATAAAGCCTCCTGTCCGTTGCGTGAGGACATCATTAAATCTATACTCCACCAACTCGCGAACCAAATTCGCGATCTCACTGAACCATTCCATGAATGATCGTTCATTCACAGAACACCTCTGCCCTAGAGCCTGTCCCCATAGTTAAAAAATGGAAGAGCCGCGCATCCGGCGGGCGCCGGATTTGTCCACAATCACATGCGACTCAGTTGTCAGGCTTACCACGGCCAAGAATTATGTCTCGCGGCAGGGGATTTGTCAAAAAGACTAATCGCCCAGCCTCTTGTCATTTGCGATACATCCAGTGCGGCTAAGACAGCTTGACTAAAGACTGCTTGATCAAGACAGCTTGAATAGGACATCTTGATTCGGAAAATTGAAGCCCCTGGGTCATTTGTCATACACGCCGCCATACACGCCCACTCTTAGCGGGGCACCGGCGTCACTTCTTCTCGCTTAACGCGTTCCGCCTGGGCCGCTTCCCTGTTGGCCGGAGCAGCTGTTTCCCGGCCTTGCAGTTTCTTCTGCATCACCTTGGTCAGGAATGCACTGGCGCGGACCGGCATCAGACGGGTAAAGAAATCGATCCGATAAGTGTCTGAGCCAATCAATACCCGGTCCTTATTCTTAAGGATGCCATGGATGATGGTCTGGGCGGCGACGTCCGGAGGGATGGAAAGAACTCGGGCGAACCTGCCCTGAGCGACGGCCTGATCTTCTGCCCGAGTGCCGGCGCCGGCGCGAGCATTGACCGCAATCTTCGTATTGACGCCTGCCGGATGCACACAAGTCACTCCGACTCCGGTTCCGCGCAGCTCTTCCCGCAGAACTTCACTCAATCCGCGCACCGCGAACTTGCTCGAACAATAAGCTGACTGCCCCGGCTGGCCAACCATGCCCAGCACACTGGAAATATTCACGATGCGGGCTTCTTTCTCTTTGCGCAGGAGCGGAAGAAACGACTTGCATCCGTGGACCACGCCCCAGAAGTTGATGCGGAAGAGCCACTCAATCTCACCGACGGAAACTTCCGCGAACGTCCCGAATAAAGCTACGCCGGCGTTGTTGATGACCAGGGAAACGCGGCCAAAATCCTTATCGACCGCGTGGGCAAATCCTTCCACGGCCACGGCATCGCCCACGTCAACAATATAAGTACGAACCGTGGCGGAGCCCAGCAAGCTGCGCGTTTCGTCCAGTCCGGCCTGGTTAACGTCCGCCAGCGCCAGTTGCGCGCCGTGCACCGCGAGTTGTTGGGCCAGCGCGCGGCCAATTCCTGACCCTGCCCCGGTGATGACCACCACAGCGTTCTTCAGTTCCATTGGTAAACTCCTACCTGTCCTTTATTGATTCAGGGGCATTCATTCAGGGGCGCGTCATTCGAAAGGTTGCGTTTGGCGGCTGCGGCGCCGTTCGCAGACTGCATGGACGAGCCATCGCCTGATTCTTCCTCATCATCATTATTATTGAGCAATGAACGGGTCTGCTCCTCTTCCAAGTAAGATCCCAGAAGCACGATCTCCGCCAGGTAGCATGGGCTCGAATACCAGGACATAAATGTCAGCCTCAAAAACTGGGCCAGTCTAGCACATTGAAGACAAAATGAATCGCCATTCAGCTTGACACTTTCCTCGCGGCACTCGACAATGACTGCCCATGGCATCCACCTATAGCAGCAGACTCGCGGACATTACTTTGCCGGACGCTGACGGACAGCCCGTCCGCCTGGGCTCCCTGTGGGCGAACTCGCCGGCTGTGGTGGTTTTTCTGCGCCACTATGGTTGAATTTTCTGCCGCGAGCATGTCGCGCAGTTGCGCGAAGCGGAAGACCAGTTCCGCAAGAAAGGCGTAAAGCTGGTGGCCATTGGCCTGGGCGGCACGGACTACG
>JANXPR010000263.1 GCA_025357215.1 Acidobacteriaceae bacterium
CCACACGGGAGAATCCAGATGCATGCGCAGTTCAATGCCGATGCCGCGCAGAATGAGCAACCAGAGGACGATCATGAGCGGAAGATAGAAGCCGCTGAAGCTGGAGGCGTAAAGAAGAGGGAAGGCGAAGAACAGAGTTCCGCCACCGGCCAGCAGCCAGACTTCATTGCCGTCCCACACGGGGCCCACGGTGCGGATCACGGCGCGGCGTTCCTGGTCAGTCTTGGCGATGAACAGGTGCAGAATGCCGGCGCCCAGGTCAAAGCCGTCAAGCACTACGTATCCGGCAATCATGATGGCGACGAGCCAAAACCAGATAAAGAGCATTGCAGTTTCCTCCTAGTGCCACATCGGCTGATCGCCGGTCCGCAGAACGCCTTCAGCGCCTGGCTCGGGGCCGTGCTCCACCTCATGGTGGACCAGATAAAGAAAGAGTATGGCGAGCATGGTGTACAAGCCCATGAATCCCAGCAAAGTAAAGAGCCCGTTGCTGGCGTTAACGTGTTTTGAGAAGCCCTCTGTCGTGCGCATAAGCCCATAGACGAGCCACGGTTGGCGGCCAATTTCAGTGGTCATCCATCCTGCGGTATTGGCGACGTAAGGCAACGGAGCGCACAGCATCAGGATCCAAAGAATCCAGCGCGACTCATACAGTTTTTTCCGCCACAGCAGAAACGCGGCGACGGTCATGACGGCCACAAAGATCGTCCCCAGACCGGCCATGACGTGGTAACTGTAATAAAGGAGCGGGATGTTCGTAGGCCACTGGTCTTTGGGAAATTCGTTCAGGCCTTTCACCTCAGCGGACGTTCGGCCGTAAATCAAGAAGCTCAAGGTCTTGTTGACGACGAGCGGATTGTCGATGCGTTGGTGTTCTTCATCCGGCTGACCAAGAATCACCATAGGAGCGCCGGACTCTGACTTGAACAGGCCTTCCATGGCTGCCGTGGTTACGGGCTGGTACTTGGCCAGCATTTTGCCGTGTAAATCACCAGTAGGGAAAATCTGGAGCACGCAGGAGATGACTCCGGCGATGACGCTGATACGGAGGAAGACGCGTCCGTACTCAACGAATTTGCCTTGCAGTATGTAGTACGCTCCGACGGCGGCCATCACAAAGGCTCCGGTGATCACCGCGCCACTCATGTTGTGCGCGTATTGCAACAGCGCCCAGGGGTTCATCAACAGTCCCCAGAAGCTGGTGACCTGGAACTGGCCATCGGCGGAGCGCTCAAAGGCGACCGGGTGCTGCATCCATGCGTCCGTAACAATAATGAAGAAGCCGGAGAGCCACGATCCGGCGAAGACCATGAACGCCGCCCACCAGTGGCCTTTCGGTGAGAGACGCTTTTCACCGTAGAGGAACAATCCGAGGAAAGCGGACTCAAGAAAGAACGCGAACACACCTTCCATGACCAGCGGCTGGCCGATCACACCACCGGTGAGCCGCGCGAAATGCGACCAGTTAGTGCCGAACTGGAATTCCATGGGAATTCCAGTGACCACGCCCATGATGAAGTTGATGCCGAAGATCTTGGCCCAGAATCGCGCCGCCTGGTTGTAAATGTCATTGTGCGTGCGCAAGGCCAGGGTCTTCATGATCACGATGAGCGGAGCGAGTCCCATGGTGAGTTGCGGAAACAAATAGTGGAAGGTGACGGTGAAAGCGAAATGAAGCCGGTGGATGAGGAGCGTGCTTTCCATTCTTTCGTTTCTCCTGGCGGCGATTTTTCCCAGGACACAAAGCGCAATAAAGCGCGCCTGTGCAAATTTGTGCACTGTTTTAACTTGTGCAAACAATCCTAGGACGGTAACCCGCGTGGATGCAACAAGACTTAAGAATTTAAATGCCGCGGCGTGATGCTTGCCGTGACAAAGCTCACAGCCCTTACAAAGAATTTATAAATCTCTTAACGATCTAGGCTATAATCCGTTCAACTAACTGCCTGCGGGACTTTTCCGGGACCGGCGGGGTTCAAAAAAAGTGTCGCGAGCTGAGGAGGATGACCTTGGCTACGCCCAGAATACAGTACTCTCCGCAAGAAGCCACCCGAGCACGTGTGCTTGGGGCCGCTAAACACCTGTTCTTCGTCATAGGATACGAGAACACAACTCTCCATGCCATTTGCCGTGAAGCGCGCGTCACTGAAAATGTGATCAGCGAAGATTTCGGCAGCAAAGAGGATATGCTCCGGGCCATCTTTGAAGAAGGCTGGAACCAACTGATCGCGCGTCTGACGCGCCTGCAAGAAGTCACAACACCACACAAGAGACTCAAGAACCTGGCAAGGTCGATTGTCCAGATGTTTGGACAGGACACCGAACTGCGTGACCTGATCCTGACGGAAGGCCGCAGGATGAACGGGACCGAGATGATGATCCTTACACCCAGCTACACCGATCTGGTGGCGCTGGTGGATGCGTTGATCATCGAAGCTTCGCCGACCTCGACGCCGCATCAGGTACAACTGCTGCGATCGTCACTGCTGGGAGCGGTGGAAGGCGTTTTGCGTGACTTGGCATCACAAGAACGGTCCGGCTATCCGGCCAGCTTTACTTTGCAGCAGGCTGAGCAGTTTCTCCCGGAAGTGGTGGGGCGATTAATTCCGTCAGCCGCTTAAGGTGACGCTGATTCGTTCTAATTCTTTGCGGCTGCTGCGGCGACAGTGATTTGCCGTTGCAGCAGCCTGTCGAACCTCAACTGTGTTCGTTTGGCACAGTGATTACGTTGGTGCGTTCAGCAAACACCGGCGCCTGCCGAAGTATGTGCTATACATGTTGACAGGTTCGATTTGATGAACGGAAAGCCCCTTGACTCTTCCTTAGCAGCGCGTCTGGCCGGTATGGCGCTGGCGTGTGTCCATCGCGAATATCCCAATAAAATCAGCCACGTCTTGAGCAGTGACGCTGACGTGCATTCTCCGCGCATGCTTACCCCGGCGTTTTACGGATGCTATGACTGGCACTCCGCCGTCCATTCACACTGGACTCTGGCGCGACTCGCGCGGCTTTTCCCTGGAGCGGAATTTGCCGCGGCCGCGCGGAAGGCGCTGGCAGAGAGCCTAACGGCCGAAAACATCGCGCAGGAAGAAGCGTATTTGAATGGTGCGGGTAGACAGAGTTTTGAGCGTCCTTACGGGTTGGCGTGGGTGCTGCAACTGGCCCAAGAACTGAAAGAGTGGCGCGCGAAGAACGAGGACGCGCAGACGGGCGAGCTGACGGCGAATTTACGTCCGCTGGAGATGGCCGCGCGCAAGCGTTTGATGGACTGGTTGCCCAAGCTGCCGTTTCCGGTACGAAGCGGTGAACACAGCCAGACGGCATTTGCTTTGGGCCTGATGCTGGATTACGCGCGGAGCAAGGCGGACAAAGATTTTGCGGAGCTGATTGTGGCGCGAGCGCGGGCTTTTTATTTCGACGACAAGAACTGTCCGCTGGAGTACGAACCTTCGGGCGAAGATTTTCTTTCGCCCGGACTAGCGGAAGCGGACGTGATGCGACGCGTGTTGAATCCCGCGGAATTTGCCGCGTGGATCGCGTCGTTTCTTCCGCGGCTGGCCGATCCGTTGAAGCCGGTGGTTTCGCCCGACCCCAGCGATCCTAAATTTTCACATCTCAACGGACTGAATCTGAGCCGCGCATGGATGCTGGATGGAATTGCGTCAGCGTTGTCGGTGGATGATCCGCGCTTCGCCGATCTGCTGGAAGCCGCGGTGGTCCACGCGGATGCAGGCTTGCCCGCGATCACCAGCGAACACTACGTGGGCGCGCACTGGGTGGCGACATTTGCCGTTTATCTGCTTACCAAGCGCGGCACTGGGGCCTAACTCTTCTGGCGCGGCGATCCAGAATTCTGACGCGAACTAGCTTTCCGGCGTGAATTGCGAAATATCGTAGATACCGAATTGCTTTTCCAGCTCCGTCACCTGATCAACCGCCATATCAAACCCGTCACCGCCGAAGGTTTTGCGCTCAATCTTTTCGAACTCTTCACCCATCGCGTCATACTCATGCGGGCTGACCAGCTTGTGCAGAGCGGGGAAGAGCACCGTGTCTTCACGCGCCTCATGCGGGCGGTACATGCGGATAAAGGCAATGAGGCCGGCACTCATCTGCACGAGGTCCTTGGACTTGGCTGAAGCGGCGATACGCTCGGTGACGCGGCGTCCCATGGCGTGCTGCGCGCGCAGGTTGATGGTGAGATCGGTGAGCGTGCGGGCCTGCTCGAAACGCGGGAAGATGTGCTTTTCTTCCAGCTTCTCGTGGTAATCCTCAATGAAGCGGGTGATCATGCCGGCGGCTTTGCCCACGATCTCCAGATCGAACTTTTCTTTGATCTGGATGCGGCGGTTGGCTTCGTCATAGATCAGCAGGATGCGGTTCAGTACGCCGTGTTCACGCATAAGGTCTTCATTGGCGGAAACGTCGTCTTCGTTGGGTGTGTCGTCATTTTTTTGCGCAGTTGGCTTTTGATCAGCGGGCTTTTGTCCAGCGGACTTTTGTTCGGCGGGCTTGGCTGCGGGTGCGGCTTTTTCCTGCTGACCAAGTAAGGTGAGGTCAAGTCCGTTAGGAAGGAGCACACTGGCTCCCAATGCGGTGCCGCCTACGAGAGTGCTGGTAAGAAACTTGCGCCGAGGTGTTTTCATAGTCCGCTCCTTCCGGAAATTGCCGTTTTCGTGATGCCCCTGATTTTAGTGATGATGCCCGCCACCCGCTGGGCGTACGCGCACAAACAATATAGCTCCGGCGGGATGCTGTCCGTAAATGGGCGTAAGAAAATCCGGTTTGGAATAAAACGTGACTTGTCCGCCC
Source organism: Acidobacteriaceae bacterium (assembly GCA_025357215.1). Classification (GTDB taxonomy): domain Bacteria; phylum Acidobacteriota; class Terriglobia; order Terriglobales; family Acidobacteriaceae; genus Angelobacter. The sequence continues at coordinate 4,813 of JANXPR010000263.1, forward strand.
AAGGCAGTTGATAACCCGGGAAGCAATTTGAAGTCGCGGTCATAGCCGAAGGAATACGCCTGAATGCGCGCTAGAAACTGTTCATCGAAGCCGGCGGGCTCAGAGTTCTTGCCGAGCAGCAATTCGGTGGTGCGATCGACGTTTTCCATGCGCGTCCAGATGTGGTTGTTGGCGGCAAAGCGCAACGTGGATTCGAGCAGGTAGCCGTTGAAGTTCCCGCCGCTGGCGAGCGAGTGATTGCGTCCCCAAAGCAGCAGGGACGACCAGTTGCCGCGCGTTAGCGGACGGTTGTACATGACGGAAGCTGTCATGCGCTGGGTGTCGTCTAGCGGGTGAAGGTCTTCAGGGCTGGTGAGATGCGCGAACGAGTACTGTGCGCTCCAGTTGCGCGCGGGCTGAACGGTGAGGCGCGTGGACCACGAGTCAATCTTGCCGCTGTCAACGTTCCAGCGAAACTCGTCGGGCTCGCGTCCGTGGAAGCCGGAGGATTCCAGGCGGACGAATTTGTAGGTGAGCCCGGCGGTGACGACGTCATTGGCTACGTGGGTGGAATCCTCAAGATGGTGCCCGAGCGCAGCTAACGGATCTTCTGAAGCTGAGGTGCGATGTTCGAAAGCGGCCGGGCCCATGGCGGGATCGCCCACCGGCGCGGCGTAAAACGAAAGCAAGGTGTGGCGTCCGAGCTTGATGTCGTAAAGTGCGGCGATTTCCATGAAGAAATCGTGAGGATGCTGGCCGTCATTGATCGGCTTGCCGAAAGCGGTTTCGCCCTGCTGAAAAAGCTCCGGATACCAGCGCTGCGTTACGGTGGCGGGATCTAGGCTTAGCATTGTGCGGAGCGTGAGCTGTCCGGGGCCGAATTCGTGCTGGACCATGGGCATAAACCAGTTAGTGGAGAAGGCCTTGTCGTATCCGCGCGGGCCGCTTTGTTGTTGAAAGCTGAGAAAGGCTGCGCCGTGAAACATGAACCACCATTTGCCGCGGCTGGTCATCAGCATGGGGGCGGCGGTGGAATCGGGTTCCGCGCTGGTGCCGGGCGTGGAGTGCTGCATGATTTCTTCAATGAACGGTTCGGTAGCGTCCGTCTGTGTGTTGTGCTGCATACCAGGCATGGAGCCTGATTGATCGGTAGCGGTATGGTGATGATGTTCCTGGGGTTCGGCCGGAGGCGCGTTCGAATCGGGAGCTTGCGCACGAGCGCACGGAACCGCGGCGAGCAGCAGAACGATTGCGAATATGAGGAGCCCTGATTTCATAGATGGGAGATGTCCCTCCGAAACGCTTACAACGCAAGCCTTCGGTATGCAAAAGCAGTTGGATGCCAACAGTGTGGGCCGCGCCGCGGGACGGGACCAACGAAAGACTAATAGACCCGGCTTGCAGCAAATTTGTTAGATGTTGATGGAATCAAATGCGAAGAATCTGGTTCTGAAGAGGCGAAGTGGGATGATTTGTGGAGCCGGTTGGAACCGATTTTAGCGGGCGCGATTCGTTCCGGCTCACGTTCGTAACGGCGCACAGAACGTCTGACTGCGGCACGACATAGCGTCCGGAAAGCACGGCTTGCGGCGTGCGTCCGGCAAAACAGCATTTCTGTTGAGGCGCAGGCGCAACCGGAGCAGAGTGATGACAACTGGAGGACGAAGCCACGACAGGAGTTGTGGGCAGGCTGACGGTAGAGCAGAAAACGGGAAGCACCACCGTTACCGCTAACGCCAGCAAGATTGTTTTTGCCCAGAAGTTACGGAGTGATTGCATGAGTGCAGTTTCCCAAGGGCAATGATAAATGAGTTCGTAGCAGTTTAGGAAATGGCAGGAGCAATGTGCCGCAGGGGCTAAAGCCCGATTTCTTTTTAGAGCCTGACGGCATGAGTAAACTCATGCCCTGTTACGTGTGGCACGGTTTGAGATTCACCGGTTCGAAAGGTTCCAAACGCAAGGTCTAAGCGCAAGGTCCCTCCGTCCTATTCGCGCGCTGAAGAAAGCGCGCGCTCACTTAACGGACGTCGGGATGACGAATCTAAAGATGAAGGTTTCATTTCGTCGGGGCAGGCGAGTATTTCAATCGGTCATCCGCGAGTACGCCAGCGGATCCATTCTTCCTGCAAACGGGGCAGGACGTGTTCCAGGTTGCGGCGAGCGTTTTCACGGCTGGTCATGGGGAAAGGGAAGTTGACGGCCCAAACGCGCCAGCGTTCGTTTTCGTGAGGCATCACCGGCGTAAAGCAAGGCTCGTCGGAAACATGCCAGACCAGACCGCAACGGCTGTTGTCGGGCGCGATGACAAAGGCGTCACCGGCGTCGGTTGGAGCAGATTCAAAGTCGGTGATTTTGCCCAGAACGAAACCCTGGGCCATTACATCTGACAGCACCTGGAAACCGTAATAAACAGGGGCGCCTTCAGGCCGCGCGGCAAAGGCGGGCTTGGCGAACTTAACGGTCATCGCCTGGTGATCAAGCGCCAGGGGCCGGGTCTTAGGTTTAGGTTTGTCCATGGTGCGCCTGGGTATGGCCCGCAGACACGGAGAGGGTCTTTTGGGCAGCCTAGGGTTACTTTTGTATGGTGGCTTTGGGCAGTATCTTCGCGTAGAGATGGCTTGGAAGTCCATCAAATTAATGAATTTAATGTTACCAGCGCGTGCAAATCCCATTGCAGTGGTGACACGATCAGGGTTATAGTTTGGTCGTTGATGTTTTTGAAGTTATGATGCGTCGTTTTTTGTCCATTGCCGTGGTTCTAGCGCTTCTAGCCCTGCCGCTTTCACCAGCGTGGGCTGCCAGTATGTGTGCGGCCACCAGCGATAAGGCCCAGTGCCATCGCATGGAAATGGGCAGCATGGCCACGCAGCATCACTGCGATGCCATGGGGCATAAAGCCATGAAGCATGAAGGCATGGCGCAGGATGCGATGCAGAGCGAGGCCGAGGACGCATCCGACGGCCCGGCTTTGACCGCAGGCGATTCCGGTAAGTGTCCTATGAACTGCTGTGTCCAGGGGAGCGTACAGACCGGAACTTTGGCCACGACATCCAATCTTCTTCCCCAAATGATTTCCGCCGGCAAAGAAATCCACTTTGCTCCGGTGATGTTTACCAGCGCAGGTTTCTCTTCGCACACAGACCGCGGTCCACCCGCAGCGGCTTCGCTAGCGTAAGACAGAGCAGCCGGTTTCCTTTCTTCGAATAGAAGTCGTTTTCCTGGAACCAGTTCTGCCTTTCGCTTTCCGTCTCCATTCCCTTTACTGAAGATTTTCTGCTGATTCGCGACCCTGGGTTGTTTCCTTTAGCGCGTGTGCAGACTCAATGAATAAGAGTGGCAATGGATTCACCTGTGATGCCGATAGATAGGAACCGAACAATTTCAAAGGGACAAGAAATGTTAAAGCGAAGAATCGGATTTGCTTTTTTAGTGACGGTAGCACTGGGACTGCTGGCGACCGGGCAATTGTTGGCCTCGGTTTTTGGAACAGTGAAAGCCATTGTGCATGATCCGCAACACCGTCCGGTGAAGGGCGCGCAGGTGATTGTGCAGAGCCGGACGTCTTCTTACAAGCAGACCGGCACCACCAATGAAGATGGCGTAGCCACGCTGATGAACGTGCCGGTAGGTGAATATGAAGTCACTGTGGATTCAACGGGCTTTGCGGTGGAACAGCAATCGGTAGCTGTAACGTCAGGCAACGTACAAGAACTGCACTACGCGCTGACGGTGGCCGTGCACCAGGAGTCAGTGGAAGTATCAGGGATTCCAGAACAGGTGGACCCGGCCTCATCCACGCCGCAATCCATGGTAAGCCGCCTGGAGATTGCGCAGACGCCCGGCGCTGACCGCACCAACAGCATGGCCATGATCACTAACTTTACGCCGGGAGCAACGGTGGTCCACGATCAGCTGCATGTGCGCGGCGGACACCAAGTGACCTGGGCGATTGACGGCGTCGCGGTACCGAACGCGAATATCGCCAGCAACGTTGGTCCGCAGTTCGATCCCAAAGACATTGACTACGTGGAAGAGCAGCGTGGCGGCTACTCCGCCGAATTTGGCGACCGCACGTATGGCGTTTTCAACGTGGCCACGCGCACCGGGTTTGAACGCTCACGACAGGGCGAACTGGTCACCAGTTACGGCAATTTCAACACGACGGACAACCAGCTCAGCTTTGGCGACCATAGCGACAAATCCGCTTACTACTTCAGCTTTAACGGCAACCGCACAGACCACGGGCTGGCCACACCGGACAGCGCCAACCTGCACAACCTGGGGGCGGGCGGCGGGGTGTTCACGTCACTGATTTTCAACACGTCGACCAATGACCAGCTGCGCTTTGTGGGCTCAGCACGTACGGACCGCTATCAGGTACCGAATGATCGGACGAGTGAGGACCTGGGCATTCGCGATCGCGAACGCGAGCAGGACATCTTTGGCAGCTTTTCGTGGATACACACGGCGGGTCCGGGAATGGTTTTTACGCTGTCACCCTCTTACCACTTCAACCGCGCGGCGTTTGAAGGACTAGGCGATACGGCGGACCGAGTTGTGGCCACGGACAATCGCGCGTCCTTTTATATGGGCGGCCAGGCTTCGCTGGCCATTGTGCGCGGACGCCACAATGCCAAGATCGGTTTCTACGGCTTTGGCCAACGTGACAATTCGCTGGTGGGATTGCTGGGCACCAGCGTTGATCCAACCGACCCTGCGGCGATACCTGTGGCCGTCAACGTCCCTCTGACGCGGCAAAAGGTAAACGGCGATCTGG
>JANXPR010000264.1 GCA_025357215.1 Acidobacteriaceae bacterium
GGGACTGAAGTTCCCACGTTATTTCACGCGCACCGGCATCTCTCCTTATAACGAGATTGAGTGGGAACTGCGCACGGCGAGCATCACGGATGCCAAGGGCAACAGCATCTTTGAACAGCGCAATGTTGAGTCGCCCAAAGACTGGTCGATGACCGCCATCAATATTGTGGCCAGCAAATATCTGCACGGCGCCCTGAACACGCCGCAGCGTGAAAGCGGTGTGCGCGTGCTGATTGAGCGCGTGGCGGAAACCATCCGCGACTGGGGCTGGCAGCAGGGATACTTCTCCACGGCTGAAGACCGCGACACGTTTCATGACGAGCTCGTCCATATTCTTTTGCAGCAGAAGGCCAGCTTTAATTCTCCGGTATGGTTCAACGTGGGTTGCGATCGTCTGGAGCCGCAGGCAGACGGACAGAACTGGCACTGGGTGGGCGAAATGGGCAACGTGCAGTTCGCGCCCACGGGATACAAGAATCCGCAGTGCTCGGCGTGCTTCATCAACTCGATCAAAGATTCGCTGGATTCCATTCTTACTCTGGCCAAGACAGAAGGCATGTTGTTTAAGTGGGGCAGCGGCACGGGCACCAACCTTTCTCCGCTGCGTGGCTCCAAGGAAGAGCTGAGCGGCGGCGGCACAGCCAGCGGTCCGCTGAGCTTTATGCGCGGCTTTGACGCTTTTGCCGGCGTGATCAAGTCCGGCGGTAAGACGCGTCGCGCCGCCAAGATGGTCATCCTCAACGTCGATCATCCGGACATCATCGACTTCGTGGAATGCAAGGCCAAGGAAGAAGCCAAGGCCTGGGCGCTGATTGAGATGGGCTATGACGGTTCGTCGCCTGATTCCGACGCCTACAGTTCCATCTTTTTCCAGAACGCCAATAACTCCGTCCGCGTGACCGACGAGTTCATGGGCTCGGTGGAGCGCGATGGCGAATTTTCCACTCGCTCGGTCAAAGACGGTCATCCGATGAAGACCTACAAGGCGCGTGACCTGCTGCGCAAAATTTCTGAAGCCACGTGGCAATGCGGCGATCCGGGCATGCAGTATGACACCACCACGAACCGCTGGCACACTTCGAAGAACACTGACCGCATCAACGCCAGCAATCCGTGCAGCGAGTACATGTTCCTGGACGACTCGGCCTGCAACCTGGCGTCGCTCAACCTGATGAAGTTCCTGAAGACGAACGGCGAATTTGACGTCCCTGCGTACCGCCACGCCGTGGACGTGATGATTACCGCGCAGGAAATCCTCGTGGACAACGCCGGCTATCCCACGGAGATGATCGCGCGCAACTCGCATGACTATCGTCCTCTCGGCTTGGGATACGCCAACCTGGGCGCGCTGCTCATGGCCAGCGGCTTGCCGTATGACTCCGATGCCGGCCGCGACTACGCCGCTTGCGTTACCGCCATCATGTGCGGCGAATCGTATCTGCAATCGGCGCGCATCGCCGAACAGTGCCCGGGAATCGCTCCGGCCACCACGCGCATCGCACCGCAGGACGTAACCGGCGGCGCATGCCCCGGCTGGTACATCAATCGCGAACCGTTCCTGGACGTGATCCGCATGCACCGGGCTTCAGTGAATAAGATCAATAAGGAGAACGTCCCTGCCGCCGTGTATGAAGGCAGCAAAAATAGCTGGGACGAAGCTCTCGCGCTGGGCGAACGCGTTGGTTACCGCAACGCGCAAGTCACCGTGCTGGCGCCCACCGGGACCATCGGCTTCATGATGGACTGCGACACCACTGGCGTGGAACCTGACCTGGCGCTGGTGAAATACAAAAAGCTGGTTGGCGGAGGCATGATCAAAATCGTCAACCAGACCGTGCCGTCGGCGCTGTGGAAACTCGGCTATCTTCCCGAGCAGGTCAACTCCATCGTCAGCTATATTGATTCCACCGGCACCATTGAAGGCGCGCCGGGCATCCGCGACGAGCACCTTCCGGTGTTTGACTGCAGCTTCAAACCGCAGAAAGGCACGCGCAGTATCCAGTACATGGGCCACGTAAAAATGATGGCCGCCGCGCAGCCGTTTATCTCCGGCGCAATTTCCAAGACGGTGAACTTGCCGGAAGCCGCGAGCGTGGAAGACATCATGGACGCGTACATGCAGTCCTGGAAACTGGGACTGAAGGCCGTGGCCATCTATCGCGATGGGTCCAAGAAAGCGCAACCGCTCATGGCCGCCACCCGGCGCGATGAAGCCGCGCGCCGCGGGACCAAAGGTGAAAAAACCGCCGTGGCCGTTGCCGCGCCCATGTCAAAAGAAGAGAGCGAATTTGCCAAGCTCGCTCCGCAACAGCAGGCCTTTGCCATGGAAGCCATCCGCCTGGCTGCCACGGACAAAGATCAACTTGCCACCGTGCTCGATGCCATCCGCCGCAGCGTTGGTCCCATCGGTGACGAGCGGCACTCGGCTCCGCCCAAGGCCCTGCGCCATCGCCTGCCAAGTGAGCGCCAGTCGCTCACGCACAAATTCAACATCGCCGGCCATGAAGGCTACATCACCGTGGGCCTCTATCAGGACGGCCAGCCCGGAGAACTGTTCATCCGCATGGCCAAGGAAGGGTCAACCGTTTCGGGATTGATGGATTCCTTCGCGACGGCCGTCTCCCTGGCCCTGCAACACGGAGTTCCGCTGCGCCTGCTGTGTGACAAGTTCCAGCACACGCGCTTTGAACCTTCAGGCTTCACCGGCAACCAGGAAATCCCCATCGCCAAGTCGGTGATGGATTACATCTTCCGCTGGCTGGAGATCCGGTTCGTCTCGGGACAGCAGTTTCCGCTGTTTCCGTCATTAAATAGTGGAGCGCAGGGAGCCGCTGGAGCAGTCAGTCTTCAGGCAGGGCCGCAGGCGTACACGCCTGCAGGGCAGCAATCAGCACTCGGCCAAAGCGGACCGCAGTTGGTTGCGGGTTCGCAAGCGAGTGGAGCGCAAATGAACGCCGGAACGCAGTCGCCGACGTACGACAACCGTGTGGCACAGCCGGCTTCGGCTGCTTACGGCATCGATGCTAGTGTGGCACAGCCGCCCTCGGCTGTGTCCGATCCAGTGCAGATGACGGAAACCACGCCTCCACAGGGTGGTTTGCCAAGTACCAACTACCAAGTACCAAATACCGAAACCCCGCGCCTTGAGGACCGTGGAATCTACCATCCTTCGAATGCGATGAAGGATTTGGTGGACATGGGCGACGCTCCCAGTTGCCACGTCTGCGGCGCCATTATGACCAGGAATGGAAGTTGCTACAGGTGCATGAGCTGTGGTTCGACGAGCGGGTGCAGCTAACCAAAGACGTCATCCTGAAGGTGGGCGCTTGCTTCAAGCGTCCACCGAAGGACCTTGTGTTTGGTTTCCCCTCGGTGTTCCTCTGCGTCCTCTGTGGTAAAAGGGGTATCCCCCTCCCCTCCATCCCAAGATCTAAAGGACTTACGCGACGCATCCCAGTTTGGCGTGGGTTTGAGTCACCTTCGATGCGATTCATCCCAGTTTGGCGTAGGTTTCAGAGGTTTTTGGCCAAAGGCTAACGGTCAATGGCTAAGGGCTTTGTTCATTAGTTTTTCAAAGAGCGGAGACCACGTCACCCCTTGGGGCTTCCACATCGTAGCCGATTTCCGATAGCGAAACAACTACGAAAAAGGCCATCTTGACAAGGCAAGTTTGTGGTAGTGTTCAGTTTCGGGCAGTAGACAAACCGTGGAGCTAAAGAAAGAACCTAGGTTCCTTTTAGAAAGAATGTGGAAGTAACAGAACCGGAGAACAAGGTATGAACGGCGCCGGAGACAAATGTCGGACAATTTTAGTAACAGACGCCCCAACGTCAGATGACGCCTTTGGGCATGCCCGAGTTGCCGAGGCGATCGCTGACCTGATCACCAGCGAACAAGGTGCAAGAACGATAGGCCTTGTTGGGAACTGGGGCAGCGGAAAATCATCCGTCATCGAGATACTTAAGCAACACCTGAAGCGAAAGATGGG
>JANXPR010000265.1 GCA_025357215.1 Acidobacteriaceae bacterium
CAATCTTTCTCGGCTGTAGTTTGTCCAGCGTTCATCTTCCCAGCATTCATCGAATCTTCCGGATCAAACCATGCCGGCAGCAGTTCGTAGTCAACGTGGATCAGTTCCAGCGCGCGCTCGGCCAGCGCTTCTGTCGTCGCGACGACGCACGCCACGTTGTCCCCAACGTAACGGACTTTCTCCACCGCCAGTGCCGTCTCATCATGACCGACCGGGAGAATGCCGTACTTGTTCGGCGCGTCCGGACCAGTAACCACGCAGACCACCCCTTCCAGGGCTTCCGCGCGCGATGAGTCAATGCGCTTGATTCTGGCGTGCGGGTACGGCGAATGTAGAATCTTGCCGTAGAGCATACCCGGAGCAACAAGGTCGTCAGTGTACTTGCCCTGCCCCGTGGTCTTGCCGGCCGAGTCAACCAGGGCCACGCGTTTACCGATGATGGAAAAATCAGTCATTTTTTTTGTATCTCGAAGCAGCCCGCTCTGGGATCAGGTGCGTCACTTCGTCTGAAATCCCGCGCGGATTTTTTCTGAAATCTCGAGCGTAGCGAGAGATTTCTATTCCTTCGAAGCTGCTAGCTGCTAGCCCACGCAAAAAGCAGATTCCTCGCCTACGGCTCGGAATGACAAATCAATCGCGTGATCACAGGCCACAGCATTTTCTCTACGCTCTCTGCGTCCTCTGCGGTTCAGACCTTCCGCCTCTGCGTCCTCTGCGGTAAATCTTTTTGCGGTTTTCTCTTCCGATCACCAGATCAACCAGATCACGCGCGATCACCCGATTTTATTTCCCTGTTCCGCCGCGATCGCCGCCTTGATCGCCTGGTACATCTGCGTGTATCCCGTGCAGCGGCACAGGTTTCCGCTCAGGGCGTGGCGAATATCGTCTTCCGTGGGATCAGGATTGCGGTCGAGCAAAGCTTTCACCGTAACCATGAACCCAGGCGTGCAGTAACCGCATTGCGCCCCGCCCCAATCGCCGTAAGCTTTCTGGATCGCCGCCAGCGCTCCGTGGTTCGCGATGCCTTCCACGGTGACGATCTCCGGCATCACGGGACCATTCGCCGCGGCGGACATGGCCAGCATGGTGCAGGCCAGCGTGGGCGCACCATCGACGAGCACCGTGCAAGCTCCGCAGGATGAATCGTCACACCCTCGTTTGGAGCCGGTGAGTTGCAGGTCGCGGCGCAGCACGTCCAGCAGCAGTTCGCTGGGTTCCACCGCCAGCTCGTGGCGGCGTCCGTTCACGCGGAGTTCAATGAGTTCTTTTTTCATGAAAGAAGCTGCTAGCCACTAGCGGCTGGCCGCTAGCCAATTCCCGATCTATGTCGCGGCGTTGCGGTCACGCTGTCAGCCGTCTACGCTTAACCTGTCGGCGATAAACCTGCCGGCAAAAACCGAACGGACGTTCGTTAATATTCTGTTGAACCTAAAGGATACCCTGCCACACGCAGATTATCCAACTTTGGTCGACGAATAACGCTGCCTAATAGCCATAATCCGTGGGCGCGGCATAGGCGTGGGCCTTGACGCCCAAATCTTCCACTCGGCTGCCGCCCAATTGCCGCACATAAGCAGCGCAGTCCGTCACCCCGTGGATCCACTTCTGCGCCCAGGTATTGAAGTCGGCCTGTGTCTTAGTTTCCAAGTGATATTGCTGGAAGAACGCATCGTCGCGCTTGTAATAGCCCTGCACTGGCGAAGGGTGCGCGCCATAACGGCACTCCACCACGGCTGACACCATAAAGCCGGGGACCACCGTGCGGTTCGGATCGCTGGCAATGACTTCGTCCGGCACAATTTCTTCCGCGCACAGAATGACTTTCTTCGCCGCGCGCACACCCTCGATCAGTACTCCAAAATTTCCCCAGCAGTGCGCGTTGCCGTGCTGGTCGGCGCGCTGCACGTGAGCGATGGTTACATCCGGCGTCAAGGCGCGAATGGCGTAAAGAGTTTCCTTGGGCTCAAACGGAGAAATGATTTGATAGAAAAAATGGTTTCCCCTGGGGACGTCGCTGCCCATCGCCGTGCGTGTCGGCAAAAACGGAACTCCCATGGCTCCGGCCTGCAACGCCAGCGCCAGAGTAAAGTTCGTCATGTTGAAGACGCGCAGTGTTTCGCCCGGAGCGCCCGGGTTCTCAACTTCCGTGGCGTGACGAAAATTGTAAGCCGAGCCCATCATCACGTTGCCCACCCAGGCAGCCACCACGTCTTTCACGCAGCCGGCGCCGATGAGCTGGTCAAAGAGAATGTCGGAAATCGGACCAATCAAGCGCAGGTCGCGTTTCTTCTGCCGGATGATTTCATGCCCCGCCGCAAACGGGATCATCTGTTCCATTTGCAGGCCCAGAGCAACGCTGGAGCCGTCAGGGACCAACTCCGCGATGGCCTGCCGCATGGTGAGGACTTTGGACATAACGTTTTCGGTGAACAGTATATATGCGGCGTTCCCTTTGTCCCGAGCGGAGCGAGGGATCCCTATCGCGACGATTTCTCCAAGGTTTGAGTCGACGAAACTAAACAGGGCTGCCGATTCCATCGAAGTCGCCACAGCGATAAAGTTCTCTCGCTGCGCTCAAGACCAAACCATGTTAGCCTTCCCGGCATGAAAATTTTGCGGTGGGTCCTGCTGAGTATCGCTGTTGTTTTGATCGCGGCCTTGATGATTGTTCCCGGCGTCGTGGAAAACCGGATGAACAAAGTCCTGCGGCCGGGGCCATACCATGCGTCAGCGCCAGCGGAAACCCTGCACAAACAGTTGCTCGTCGCGGACATGCACGCCGACAGCCTGCTATGGGACCGCAACCTTCTGGCTCGCGGCTCGCGCGGTCACGTCGATGTCCCGCGCCTGGGTGAAGCCAACGTCGCCGTGCAAGCCTTCACCATTGTTACCACCAGCCCCAAGGGCTTGAACATCGACCGCAATTCTGACGACACGGACCAGATCCGCCTGTTGGCCATGGCCCAGATGTGGCCGCCACGTACGTGGAACAGTCCCAAGCTGCGCGCCATATATCAGGCGGAAAAACTGCAACGGTTCGCCGCGGACTCCGCCGGTAAATTGGTGGTGATCAAGTCGCGCACCGACCTTGAAAAATTTCTTGCCACTCGCCAGCCGGGCCAGGTTGCCGGTTTTCTTGGGACGGAAGGCTCACAGCCCCTTGAATCCGACCTCCGCAATCTGGACGACCTGTACGCCGCCGGCATCCGCATGATGGCGCCCACCCATTTCACTGACACCGCCGTAGGTGGCGCCGCCGCTGGCATGAAAAAAGGCGGACTCACCGACTTTGGCCGCCGCTGGGTCAAGGAGTTGGAATCCCGCAAGATGATCATCGATCTGGCGCATTCCTCGCACGCCACGCTGATGGATGTAACCAATCTGGCGTCGCGTCCTCTATTCATTTCGCACACCGGAGTAAAAGGCACATGCGAGAACAATCGCAATCTGTCCGATGAAGAATTGCGCGCCGTGGCCAAGACCGGCGGCGTGATCGGCATCGGCCTGTGGGACACGGCAACCTGCGGCACAGACGCTAAAGCCACCGCGCGCGCCATGGCCTACGCCGCAAAAATTGTGGGAATAGATCACGTGGGACTAGGTTCTGACAATGACGGAGCGGTGACTGCGCCGTTTGACGTGACCGGGCTCGTGCTGGTGACGGAAGCGCTCATGGCCGAAGGATTTTCTGAAGAAGACATCCGCAAAGTGATGGGCGCAAACGTGGTTCGCGTGCTGCTGCAAACGTTGCCGGATTAGTTTTACGCGATAGAATGAACGGGCAAAGGAGACTCTGCGTGAAAAAAGTTATTTTCGGCGTCATTCTAGGATTGCTCATTCCGGCGGTGGCCGGCTACGTTTACCTGGCCTCCGGCTTGGCGCCCATCGCTACTTCCGCGCCGCCCATGCCTTTTGAGAAGCAGGCCGCCAACATGATCATCCACGCGCATATGAATAAGGAAGCGCCCAAGAACGATCCGGCAATCCCGGCGGACGAAGCCAACCTCACGCAGGGTGCGGCCATTTACGCCGATAACTGCGCGTTCTGTCACGGCGTTCCGGACACGCCGGCCACCAAGGCCGCCAAAGGCATGTTCCCCTTGCCGCCGCAGCTTTTCAGCAAAGACGAAATGGTCACTGACGATCCCACAGGAAAGATTTTCTGGAAGGTCAAGAACGGCTTGCGCATGACCGGTATGCCCGGCTTTAACGAGCTCCTCACGGAAACCCAAATGTGGCAGGTGAGCTTGATGCTCAAGAATGCTGACAAGATTTCACCGGCGGTGAAAGCGTCCCTGGTCAAGCCAACCGCGCCAGCCGCTTCTCCGGCAGTCGATGACGACCATGGTCCGAAGCACCAGCATGACCATCACGCGCACTAGAGAGTTTCGTTCGGACAAGTTTGTCCGCCACAAAAATTAACGGCTGCCGGATTTCCCTATAAAGGAAGTTCGACAGCCGTTTGATCTTTTTATTTCAATCGACGCGCCGTAGCGGTATTCCACTGCACGTCAATGCGAGTTGCTAGAGCTTTTCGAAGAATTCGCAGGCAGAGCAAGAAATAAAGATCCCGCCCGGGGTGCCACGCTCACGGTCTTTCATGCGTTTCGCAATGCGCGTGGGCTTGCCGCACTTGGGGCAATCCGTGCTCTTGGTTGTATCCATGATCTTCTTGCGATCAGCCGTTTTGGCGATCTTGGCCATTGTCTTATCTCCTGTTGATGGTTCCCTTGGGCCTTGCTCGCCTTCCGGGTAAGTGCGGGGTGGGGATTCAGCGCAGCCAACACAAAACTTCTGCTGCTTTACCGCAACTTGTCTATTTTACAACGAGAGAGCGTTTTCTGTCTCTGACCGGCATTTTCGCCACATTCGCCACAAACAGACTCGCTGGTTTTTCCCGCCCCAAGCACTTATAAACAAAGCATGGACAGCACGGCGTCACCAGCGGGCTCGCCCGCAGTGGAATACCAAGCCCGATTGCAACATTTCCAGGCGGAGGGTAAAGCTCTGCAGCGCCGCCACAGGTGGATGGGCAACGCGCGCCTGCTGGTCTTTGCCGCCATGATGTTTCTCGGCGTCAGAAATCTCTGGCGTGACTCTCCATCGTTGTATTGGGCCGGAGCCTGCTTGGCGTTGTTCATCTGGCTCGTAGTGTTGCACCGGCGGATTCTGCGCGCCAAAAACCGTGCGGGACGCGCGGTGGCTTTTTACCAGCGCGGTCAGGCTCGCATCGAAGACCGCTGGGCCGGACAAGGCGACAACGGTGCTACCCTCGCCATCGCCGACCATATTTATTCTGACGATCTGGACATTCTGGGCGACGGCAGCTTGTTCCAGCTGCTGTGCGTGGCGCGTTCCACGATGGGCAAGCAATGTCTGGCCAACTGGCTTCTCCATCCGGCGTCGTTGGGCGAAATTAATTTGCGGCAGGAAGCTGTGCGCGAACTTGCCACAAAAGTTAACTTGCGCGAAGACCTGGCTCTGGCCGGAGAAAGCGAAGTCATCAAAGCTGACGCAGCTAAACTTTTGCGATGGGTGGAAGCGTCAGTACATCTCGATTACCGCCGCTGGCTGCCCTGGACTCTGGCTTGCGCCACGCTGAGCGTCGCCGCGCTCGGCTTCCTGTTTTGGACATTCGTGTATCAAGGCGTGGCCTTCTGGTCGCCTTTCGTGTTTACGCTGATCATCAACGGCAGCGTCATATTTTTATTGCGCCACCGGCTGGAAACTCTCTTTGCCGGATTGGACCAGGCCAGCCATAACCTGGATTCTCTCGCCGACCTGCTACTCCGCCTCGAAGCCGAAAACTTTTCAAGTCCGCGGCTGCAGGCCTTGCAGAAAACGCTTTTCGTAAATGGCCACCGCGCTTCCGCTTGCATCGCCAAGCTGGATACCATCACTGACCTGAACGAATCGCGCCATAACACTATCGTCCAGATGATTAATCTGCCCTTGCTGTATTCCGTGCATGTGGCACTGGGGTTGCAACGTTGGCGTACGCGGTACGGCGCTCACGTGGCGCAATGGCTGCAAACCGTGGGTGAAGTGGAGGCACTGCTTTCCCTGGCGGCATATTCTTACGAACATCCTGAGGATCCCTTCCCCCAACTCTTCGCGGAAGGCAGTCCGGTAATGTTTCGCGGCCAGGCCCTGGGACATCCTTTATTACCCGCGGCAAACTGCGTTCGCAACGACCTGGAAATGGGAACAAAGAGCCAAGTCATTCTGGTCAGCGGCTCCAACATGTCCGGCAAAAGCACTTTGCTGCGCGTGGTAGGGACCAATGCCGTGCTGGCGATGGCCGGCGGCACGGTGCGCGCCCACAGCCTGTCGCTTTCGCCGCTGGCCATTGGCGCTTCCATGCGCATCTCCGATTCGCTGCAAAAAGGCGTCTCGCACTTTTATGCCGAGATCAAACGCATTCGCCAGGTCGTGGACCTGTCTTCCGGCGGCTCTTTACTCTTCCTGTTCGACGAAATACTGCAAGGCACCAACTCCCACGACCGCAACATTGGCGCCCATGGCGTGTTACAGACTCTACTGAAGAACGGCGCGCTTGGCCTGGTCACCACGCACGACCTGGCTTTGACTGCACTGGCGGAACAGTTTCCCGGCAAAGTCCTCAACGTCCATTTCCAGGAGAAGCTCGCAAGCGGAAAACTTTCTTTCGATTACCAACTGCGCCAGGGCGTAGTAACCACCAGCAACGGCATCGAGTTGATGCGGTCGATCGGGCTGGATGTGTAAGTATGTTCAAAACAGCCCCCTGCGCTTCAAAATCTTTCGTTTTGCATGTAACCTGATAGGCAGGCATTGCATCTGTACAGACTCAAGATTGGCCGAAATACATAATTCCCTCGAGGAGATCCATGAAAAAGTTCGCATTGATGTTGTTCGTCGCACTGTCCGTAAGCGCTTTCGCCGCGGACACCACCGTGAAAGGCTACCTGGTTGACATGGCATGCGCCAAGGAAGATGGAGCTAAAGCCGACTTCCCGGCCAAGCACACCAAAGGCTGCCTGCAGATGGATGAATGCGAAAAGTCCGGCTATGGCTTGATGACCGCGGACAAGAAGGTCATTCGCTTTGACGCCGCCGGCAACGCCGCCGCCAAAAAGTTCATCACCGAACTAACCAAGAAGACGGACATTCGCGTCAGCGTGACGGGCGCCGTCACCGGCGACAACATGACCGTCTCCAAGATCGATTTGCAACCGTAAAGACCTTCAGCCGTAAACCTGGTTGTCTCTTTTGTGAAAAAGGCCGCGTCTCAGTGCGCGGCCTTTTTTTAATTCTCAGCGCGCGCTGGCCGGGGGCTGGATCACGCTGATCCTGGGCAAGATGTCGATTGACATCAAATCAGCTCCGACTACGAGCGGCCCTTTGTAGGTTTGGCGGGTCATTTCAATCAATTGATCTTCAGTGATGTCCTTGGACAAGCCTACGTGAGAATACACCGCCAGCCCAGGCGCGGTCCGCGCGAAGACTTCACCTGCCTGCGAAGGCAGCGTGTGGTGGGCGAGAATCCGTGAGGTCGCCTGCGTCTCGCCCGTGCGGAACGCGACCTCATGGACGAGAAGATCGGCACCCTTGGCCCATTTGATTAAGTTCTCGCTCAATCGTGTATCGCCGGACAACACCACGGAATGTCCGAGATAGTCAATGCGATAGCCGAAGGCCGGCTTGATAGGCCGGTGGTCTACTTCGAAAGCCGTAATCGTGACACCATCCTTTTTGTAAACCACGCCTTCATGGACCTCAGCGGCGTCAATGCGCCCGCCCGCGGGGTCGCTGTGGTCGTCGCTGATGCGGATGGAAACGTCGTACGAGTACGCCTGGGCGAGATGGCCGGTCAGATTGGCGGTCCCTTCCGGACCGAAAACCAGGAGCGGGCTGGTGCTGTGGGAGAGGAGCCAGCCGGTGAGCCACAAGTCCGCAAGACCCACGGTGTGGTCAGAATGCAGGTGGGTGAGAAAGACGGCGCGCACATCTTTGTATGACTTTCCCGTTTGGGTCAGCCGCTGGAGTGTGCCGCGACCGGCATCGAAGAGGAATAACGCGTCGCCGGCTTCAACCAGCGTGCTGGGACCAAAACGGTCCATAGTGGGAGGCGGCGACCCGGTCCCCAGCAAAGTGACCTTGAAATGGGTGGGGGGCTGGGCCGGCAAATTGCCGCCAAGCAACATAACGGCGATACAGCCGGCAAGGGCATGCAGGACCAAACTGTTGAGTTTCATGTAGGCGCATTATAGGCCTTTCATTTTTGTCGCTGCGCGACAACCCGTTTGAGAGCGTGGTCTGCACCTGATTTCACTTCTGGCACTTGATGCCCCTGGCTCGGCGCGCGAGTCGGCCTCGCCAGCAAATACATGTTGACCGCACCTAAACTTCTTTCCTGTAATTGACCCTGTCCGCGCGCTCTGCTAGTTTGTAAGGTTTGGCCCTGAGCGGCGAGTCCCCTGAGTGATCGCCCTCCCGCTCTTCCGATTCAGTCCTAATCAAGAAGAAAGAGAGCCTTATGCCCGTCTTTAAATTCAAGGGCGTGGATTTCATCGAATTCGACTCCCTGTTGAGCGAAGATGAACTTCTCGTGCGCGATACGTCGCGCCGTTTTGTTGAAGAGAACGTCGTTCCCATCATTGAGCAGTGCAATCGCGACGGTCGCTTTCCGCGTGAGATTGTCAAGCCCATGGCCGAACTCGGATTCTTTGGACCCAACCTGAAGGGCTACGGTTGCGCCGGAATGTCAAACATCGACTACGGCCTGATCATGCAGGAGCTGGAACGCGGCGACAGCGGCATACGCTCGTTCTGTAGCGTGCAGTCATCGTTGTGCATGTATCCGATTTACGCCTTCGGTAGTGACGCGCAAAAAGAACAGTGGCTGCCGGCCATGGCCAAGGGTGACAAGATCGGTTGCTTCGGCCTAACGGAACCGGACTTCGGCTCCAACCCCAGCGGCATGCGCACCCGCGCCAAAAAAGTTGGCAAAGAGTACGTCCTGAACGGCGAGAAGATGTGGATCACCTCCGGCAGCATCGCCGACGTCGCTGTGATCTGGGCCAAGTCTGAAGAGCACAACAACCGCATTCGCGGATTTCTGGTGGAAACCAACCGTCCCGGCTTCAAGGCCGATAACGTCCACGGTAAGTGGTCACTGCGCGCATCCGTCACTTCAGGACTGTCGCTGCAAGACGTCCGTATTCCGGAAGAAAACATGCTTCCCGGGGCTGATGGGCTGAAAGGTCCGCTGGCCTGTCTGAATCAAGCTCGCTATGGAATTGGCTGGGGCACGATTGGCGCGGCCATGTCCTGCTATGACACGGCGCTGCAATATGCGAAAATCCGCAAGCAGTTCCGTGACCAGCCCATCGCTTCGCACCAGTTGGTGCAGCAAAAACTGGTGTGGATGATCAGCGAAATCACCAAGGCTCAGCTGCTGGCGTTGCAAGTGGGCCGATTGAAAGACGCGGACAAAGTTGGCCACCAGCACATTTCCATGCTCAAACGAAACAACGTTTGGATGGCCCTGGAATGCGCTCGCATGGCTCGCGACATCCTGGGTGGAAACGGCATTGCCGATGACTACCCGATCATGCGCCACATGATGAACCTGGAATCAGTGAAGACCTATGAAGGCACTCATGACATTCACGCGCTGATCCTGGGTGAACATATCACGGGCAGTTCGGCGTTCTAAAAAATCCTTTGGCTATTGGCCGTTGGCTATTGGCTCAAAACAAAAGCCGCGAGGCCGACTGGCGCGCCGAGCATTCTGAGAGGCAAAGCGGGCGTATATTGTTTCGGGAGCTTAAGGCACGTGGATTGTTGAAAGACAGTATGCATCTGTCGTCCTGAGCGAAGCGACGCTAGCAGCTTGACCGAAGAAAAAAGACGGGCGCGAAGTCGAAGGATCCCGGGAACGAATGTTCAATCGACGCGGTTTCAGGGAGTCTCACGAAAAAGTTCATGGGAGAATTCCCTGGGGCAGCGTGGTGCGGGAAGCATCCACGGGGTCCTTCGGCTCACCCTCATCCCGCGGTGCGGACTCGGGCTCGCTTAGGATGACAGGGTTTAAAAAGTAACGTGCAAGTTTGAAGAATCCTAGATTCTGGTCGCAAAAACCTCGGAGGCCGCTATGGCAACGCACTCTACCAAGAGCACAGCCGCAAGCAACCTGGAAAACATCATGGAGTTTGAGCTGGCGCTGGAATTTGTGCGCGTGGTGGAAGACGCGGCCATTGCGTCCGCGCACACCATGGGCCAGGGTGACCGCCACAAAGCTGACCAGGTGGCCACGGAAACCATGCGCGACACGATGGAGAAAGTCCCCATGCGCGGGACCATCGTAATTGGCGAAGGTGAACGCGACGAAGCTCCCATGCTGTACATCGGCGAACAAGTAGGCGCCGGATGGAAAGATGGCGGCAAGTTGCCCATGGTCGATATCGCCGTTGATCCGCTGGAAGGCACCAACCTGTGCGCTACCGGATCGCCGGGCGCCATCACCGTTTTGGCTGCGTCAGAAAAAGGTGGGCTGCTTAACGCTCCGGATTGCTACATGGAAAAACTGGTGGTCGGCCCGCAGTGTAAAGGCGTGGTGGACTTGGACGCACCGGTTGCGGAAAACCTGAAAGCGATCGCGCGTCGTCTCACTCGCGACGTGAGTGATCTAGTGATCGTCGTGCTCGAACGTCCGCGCCATGAGAAGCTAATCGATGAAATCCGCACCGCCGGAGCGCGCATACGCCTGATTAGCGACGGCGATCTTTCCGCCGGTATAGCCGCGGCTGTTGTCGGCACGGGCGTCCACGCGGTGATGGGCAGCGGAGGCGCGCCGGAAGGCGTGATCACCGCAGCCGCTATGCGTTGCCTGAACGGCGAAATCTTGGCCCGCCTGGTCATTAACACGCCTGAATTGGAAGAACGCATCAAGAAGATGGGGATCGCCGACAAGAACAAGATCTACACGTCCAAAGATCTCGCTCCCGGCGACCATCTGGTCTTCGCCGCCACCGGCGTGACGGACGGCGCGCTGATGAAAGGCGTCCGTTTCTTTGGCGACGGCACGCGCACATCGTCCATCGTAATGACGCGGCACAGCGGCAAGGTGCGCTTTGTGGAAAGCATTCACCTGGCCAAGCGTCCGGACGTAAAGGTACGGTTCTAGGAAACCTTTACCGCTGATTTCACCGATTACACTGATCAGAAAAGAGTCTGGCGCGAATCTCGCGAATAGGCGAATGAGAGACACTTTTCTTGTTCTCATTTTTTTCGCATACATTCGCGGGTTGTCTTGCCGCGTGCGGATCAGCGTAATCAGTGTTGATCAGCGGTAAGGCTTCTATTTCGGCAGTTGCGGCATGGGCGGCCAATTCTTGGCCACGCCTTCATACAGGTACTTGGCTGTTTCGTAACGCCGAGTACCGTCATGCACGCAATAGCGCCGAGGCCCGTCGCCGCGTCCGGACCACAACGAGACACCAGCATACGCGCCGTCCTTGCGCAGGATGTAATAAAACATGTTCAGGTAAGAAAGCCTGGTCATGTCATGGTTGTAGTTGCGCGAAATGCGTTTGAGCGCGTCCATGCCGGCTTCTTCTGGTGACATCCCATGCCGCATGTTTTCCACGATGGTGTGCCCGCCGGCGACCTTGATGTTTTCTTCGCCGTTGCCGGTAGCTCCGGCGGCGCCTACATCCTGATCGCAATAGCAGCCGGCGCCAATGATCGGAGAATCGCCGCAACGTCCGGGCAGCTTCCACGCCAAGCCGCTGGTGGTGGTCACGCTGGACATTTCGCCTTTTTCATTCAACGCTGAACAGTTGATGGTGCCCGTAGGGGGATAGAGGACTTTGTGGATGGCGTCCATGCGATCTTGTGGCGCGATGCCGAGATCCGCAGCGGCGGAATACAGCTTCTGAATGTGCGCGGGCTGCGACTTCACCAACTCCATGTCACTGGGCGCCACGTTGCTGGACATAGCGGCAGGCGGCTTCCAGTTCGGATCAGCCAACCCCGGTCCCCACCAATCTTGATTCGAATGAGTTTCTTTCCACAGCAGCCATATGCGGCGCGAACGGTCAGTCAACAAATTCTCTTTAGGGAAGCCGAGTGCCACAGCGAAACGCGTTGCGCCTTCGCCGACTAGCATCACATGGCCGGTGTGTTCCATTACAGCTTTCGATACCGCGGCCACGTTCTTGATGTCGCGCACGCCGCCTACGGAGCCAGCGCGGCGCGTGGGACCGTGCATGCAGCATGCGTCCAGTTCAACCACACCTTCTTCGTTAGGCAGACCGCCCAGGCCAACGCTGTCATCATTCGGATCATTCTCCGGTCCGGAAACCACGGTGATGGCGGAATCCAGCGTGTCCGCGCCGCCGCGTAGCTTTTCAAATCCGGCATCAATGTAGCTGTAGCCGTTGGCGGAGCAGATCATGATGTTCTTGGCATGGTCCACGCGCGGGACCTGTTTGCTGGGATTCGGAATCTGCATCGGCTCGCCGGGCTTGGCGCCAGTCTGGCCCGCCGCCGCAACGGCTGAGGTGACGGCCAGTCCGGAAATAAAATCTCTGCGCTTCATTGAAGCCTCCAATTTTTGCTGACAGGAAGGAAACGCAGAAGGATAACAGAACGGGCGTCAGCCCACTAGCTTTCGACGTGATGGATCTCGGCCCTTGGCTCTTGGCTTTGGTACTTGGCAACTGACCGTTGGCACCTGTTATTTAGCCAAAAGCCAAATACCAACAGCCAATTGCCGTTTTCCTATACCGCCACCTTTCCTGCCGAATTCTGGTCGCCGCGGAAGCGCAGGAGCGCCGCCACGTGTCCGGCTTTTTCCAGTTCGGGGTCGCCCTCGACAAAGGAAATGTCCGCGCCATTGCGCAAAGCCAGGTCCACAAGAGCGTCCGTGATGTCCGCCAACTGGTGGGTTTCTTTTCCGCAAACCGCGCACTGATGGACCATGCGCGTATCCAGATGACGGCAGTTCGTGCACTGCACGGCTTCTGCCTTGAAATCGCGGCTGACAAGAAGCGTTTGAACTTCATGCCGCTCCAGCGCGGTGAGCGCATGCCGCAGGCCCACGGCGCCGCGGGCATTGCGCTGCGCTTCGCCAATCACTTCTCGCACCATCCACTGCTGGTCTGTCTTGTGCTTTTTTTCCAGGATGCGCTCGGCAAGTTCACGAACCTGCTCCGGAGTGGCGGCAACGGGATCGAGTAGGAAGCGTCCGGCGAGTTTTTTTCTTACGTCGGTGTGGAGCAGCGGGTCGAGTTCCGGCCACAAATCTTCGCGGCAGCCGATCAGCAGAGCGCTGAATTTATCCCGCGTGAGCAGGCTCTGGAGTGATTCAGCGAACCACTTCAGGTGATGCATCACTTCATTTTCAACATGGCGTTCGCGATGGCCGGCATCGTAACCCTGAAAGCCGTCACTGCGGCCGTGTTTAGGTACTGCGCCAAATTCCAGCGTGGGCATCTCCACCAGACCGGTACCCACCAGCTCAAACATGCGGGCCTTCTTGCGGTCGACCAGGGTGATGCAAGCGCGCGGCGGTCCGGAAACGGCCGTGACCAGAGGCTTCAGGTGGAAACGCGAATTCACTGTGAGCTGTGAACGGCCCAAACGGGCGGGAACATCAATTTCACGCCAAATACCCAGATCGCGGCAAGCCAGAATCACCTTGCCGCGCGAATGATTGCCGCGCAGCCCTTCCGCCACTTCCAGAACTTTTTGCAGATCGTCGCGCAACGACAGGTGGTTGCCATTGCGCTCGGATTTGCGCAGAGCTTCGCGCACCATGTCCTTGGCCAGAATGGCTTCTTCGCGATGCGACCGGTCCTGCGGTGTTTGCGGCTGGAAATAGAAGGTAACAGCGCACCCTTCCTTGGATTCGACTTGCGCTAGCTGAAGAAGATCTTCACGCGGAATCATTTGTGTTCCTCCTTCTTTTGGTAACTGCGGCGGGGGAAAAGCCTGCGACTATGCGACGCGCGAGCGGCCCAGCAAACTGCGCCGGAACTCATTTTGCTCCGGCAATTTCTGCTGCACCTTCTCGCGCGCATGATGAATGGACTTGCGGACCAGGTCTGGCGACCGGTCTGACAACCGGGAGATTTCCTCTACGGTAAAACCTTCGAGCGTGAACAAGACAAACGCTTCCCGATCGGGCGCGCTCAGGCCAATCAGCGCCAGGTTGAGTTGCGCCACCATCTCTTCGCTGGAAAAAATCTCTTCCGGCGTGCGGACGTTCTGGTCGCGAATCACGCTTTCCTCTTGCAGGCTGTCGTCCGGCTGATGGAACTGGAGCGTGTTCTCGTCACTGCCAGTCACGTTGGGCGTTCCAGCGGAAGCATCGAGCGAAATGCTGGCTACGTCAGCATTGTCATGCACCAGCCGCCGGATGGCCTGCATGGCCAAACGGTGAAACCAGCTTTCACGAGAGAGAAACTCCGCGCTGCGGTCTTCCTGCGACAACGCGCTCACCATCACTTCGTCGACTACTTCTTCCGGCGAAATCTGGTCTTCACGAACCTGCCCAGCGACCACGCGCGTGCGCAGTTCGTGTTCCACAAAACGTTGCAGGCGCGGCAAGTTGCCGCTGAGCCAGTGCTCCAGATCGCCGTGCGCTTCCGTGTCACTCGGCTCATGTGAGTTGGTGGAATGCAAGGCGGTGAATTCCGCCGGAGTTTCCACGTTGCTGTCCACAGCTTTTCCGCGCGCGGCACGGCGGGACTTGCGCGTCCACTGGCCACGCAGCAGTTCTTTGTGTTTCGTAAGCTGCGAAGTAAGGTCGGTGAAGGCGGACTTCACCGCGGCGGCCGGTTTTTCCGCCGGCTTCTGGGCATTCATCTGTCCTGAAGGCAAACGCAGGTTCAAGGACACCAGCGTGTTGCGGCCGTTCACGGGCTCCACAATCGCGTGCAGGTGAATCAGGTCAGGCTTGAAAACGTGCAGACGTTTTTGCAGTTTTTCGATCTGGTGTTGGAATTCGCGTTCCACTTCAGGAGTCTTGCTGGTTTTAAAACTCAGGTGAACGTTCATTTGTACCTCGGCGTATGGGAGATGATTTCCCAATCAAGAAGGTCCGTAGGCCCTCATTACTTACGCAAATTGTACACCTGCTGTTAAGACGCTTTTTACGAAATAAATGGTGCCCACGAAAAAGTTTGCAGATGTACTTAAGGACAAATGAGATGTCCGCGAGATTGTGATTTGTAAGATTGTGAAATGTAAAGAAAGATGGTGGCTAACTTGCTGGAGAATAGTTTGTTTTCCGCTGAACACAAATGTCACGCGGAAAGCATCAACGTACGCTCCAGAAGTTTAGACAAACCTTAGAGCCTGCTAATCACAGTCGGTTGATCATGGCCGCGACGTAGCCAGCGCCAAACCCATTGTCGATGTTCACCACGCTCACGTTTGACGCGCAGGAATTCAACATCCCCAGCAGCGCGGCCAGTCCGTTGAACGACGCTCCGTAGCCAATGCTCGTCGGAACGGCAATCACCGGCACGCTCACCAGTCCGCCCACCACGCTGGGTAACGCGCCTTCCATCCCGGCGCAAACAATCACCACGCGCGCTTTGTCGATCACGTTCTTGTTGGCAAGCAGGCGGTGAATGCCGGCCACGCCCACATCATAAAGATGCGCAACCTCATTCCCCATGGCTTCCGCCGTAACCAGAGCTTCTTCCGCGATTGGAATATCGCTGGTGCCGGCGGACACGACCACGATGGTCCCTTTGCCGTAAACCGTTTTGTCGCGCTTGAGCAGGATGGCGTGGGCCAGTTCGCGATACTCGGCTTTGGCGGTGAGATTCTTTACCGCCCGAAAATGATCGGCATCGGCTTTGGTGGCCAGCACATTGCCACCGTGCGCGGCCAGCTTCTTGAAGATCTGCGCAACTTGCGCGGGCGTTTTGCCGCGCGAGAAAATCACTTCCGGCATGCCCACGCGCAGACGCCGGTGGTGATCGACCTTGGCGAATCCCAGATCTTCAAACGGCATGTGGCGCAGACGTAAGACAGCTTCGTCCGGAGAAAGCTTGCCCTGGCGGACCTGGGTAAAGATTTTCTTGAGTGCGGCGGCGTCCATAAATGTGGATTAGGTAATTGAGTAATTTGGTA
>JANXPR010000283.1 GCA_025357215.1 Acidobacteriaceae bacterium
ACTCAAGAAGGATTGTGTGGCACAGGCACTCTTGCCTGTGCGCCTTTCTCGATAGAAGCCGCCTGCGGACTCTAAACCCGTTTTCCCGATGACCCGATGACCCGATGACCCGATCACGGCGATCACTCCTGCCCCCTGCCCTCTCCATCCCAAGATCTAAAAGACTTAGCGAACTCATCCCAATTTTGCGTGGGTTTCACCTGATTTTGTGGAGCGCAGGCGCCTTCGCCTGCGGACTCAAGAAGGATTGTGTGGCACAGGCACTCTTGCCTGTGCGCCTTTCTCGATAGAAGCCGCCTGCGGACTCTAAACCCGTTTTCCCGATGACCCGATCACGGCGATCACTCCTGCCCCCTGCCTCTCCATCCCAAGATCTAAAAGACTTAGCGAACTCATTCCAATTTGGCGTGGGTTTCATCGATTTTCGTGTGGCACCGCCGCCCTCGGCGGTGTGCCTTCGCCTTCCGACCTCCCGATTTACCATGCCCTGCCCCCTGGCCTCAACTAGGATTCTAAAAGGGTTATTCGATTCAACCCAGGGGCTTGGTTCTCAAAACTCGCCAGAATTTACTCAAAACCAGCCCCATTTACGTCGCCATCTCACGGGTCGTTGGACAGTCAAATGCCAATAACCATGCATCAAAGTAAAAATATCACTATTTTACCATGTATTCGCCTACATTCAAGAACGAACTTGGCCAATGGCCAACTTCCCCGCCTATTTCACGCTCTCTGGATTCTACGAACAACTTAACGTCTGTCATGCTGAGCGAGTGCCGCGCGAGACCATCGCGGCACGGAGTCGAAGCATCCCAAGAATCTGTCCCTGGCCATGCTGCGCCAGGGAGTTCTCGCGACGCACTTTGGCTCGGACCTAAAACGAAGCGCAGGTATCTTGATAGGGTCTCCTTGGAGCCAGAGCCGCGGGGACGATTGGCAAGGGTCGTAGGGCCGGCCCTTCAGAATCTGTGTGAGCCCTAGAAACAACTATTTCTTAGTGGACGTCATCCCGACGGCCGTTAAGCGAGCGCGCGCCGTCATCAGCGCGCGAGTAGGACGGAGGGACCTTGTGCTTCTCGACTCCTTGAATATACTTCACAAAAACGCAAGGTCCCTCGCGCTGTGACGATACTGCCATTGCCCGCGATTCTCCTACGCTGCTAAACTTTAGGGTTTGCCCCCGGCATCTCAACTCTTCATATAGGTCTCTCTTATGGCACAGACTACTGATATCGCAATCGTAAGTGGCGCGCGCACGCCCATGGGCCGTTATTGCGGCAAACTGCGCGACTTTACCGCCATGGAACTTGGCGCTATCGCTTCGCAGGAAGCCATCCGGCGTTCCGGCGTGGACGCCAAGGAATTTGACCATGCCGTTTTCGGCAACGCCTCGCAGACGTCCGGCGACTCGCTCTACGGCGCCCGCCACGTGGCGCTCAAGGCCGGACTGCCCATTGAAGCGCCCGCTCTTACCGTGAACCGCATTTGCGGATCGGGAATGCAGTCCTTGGTCACCGCCGCGCAGATGATCCAGTTGGGCGAAGCCACCACGGTGCTGGCCGGAGGCATCGAGTCCATGTCCCAGGCGCCGCACGTGATCCGCGGAGCGCGCTGGGGTTTTGGCCTGGGTGAAGGCAAGATGGAAGATTCGCTCATGGTGGCCCTGCTGGACACCTACTGCAACCTCTACATGGCCAACACCGCCGAGCTTTACGCCGAACAGCAGGGCATCACTCGCCAGATGATGGACGAGTTTGCGATGCAGTCGCAGCAGAAAGCCGGGGCCGCGCAGCAGGCCTGCCGGCTGGCGGAAGAGATCACGCCCGTCGCGCTCAAGAACCGCAAGGGCGAGCCCACCGGCGAGATGTTTGAGAAGGACGACCACCTGCGTCCCGACACCACCATGGACACGCTGGCCAAGTTGAAGCCGGCCTTCGGTAAGAACGGTACGGTCACCGCCGGCAACGCCAGCGGCATTGTGGATGGCGGCGCGGCCGTCGTGATGATGACCCTGGACGCAGC
The DNA here is from genome assembly GCA_025357215.1 of Acidobacteriaceae bacterium. Lineage (GTDB taxonomy): Bacteria > Acidobacteriota > Terriglobia > Terriglobales > Acidobacteriaceae > Angelobacter. Next base: position 2,023 of record JANXPR010000283.1, read on the forward strand.
GCAAAAGCGCGGCCTGAAGCCCCTGGGACGCATCGTCAGCTGGGGCATTGCCGGCGTTGATCCCAAGATCATGGGCAGCGGTCCAGTGCCGTCCACCCGACTGGCGCTCAAGAAAGCTGGACTCAAGCTGGAAGAAATTGACTTGATCGAGGTGAACGAAGCTTTTGCCGGACAGTATCTCGCGGTAGAAAAAGAACTCGGCCTGGACCGCAGCAAGGTCAACGTGAACGGCGGCGCCATTGCTCTCGGTCATCCGTTGGGCGCGACCGGCACGCGCTTGGTGATTACCGTGCTGCATGAGCTGCGTCGCCGCAAAGCGAAATACGGACTGACCACGGCGTGCATCGGCGGCGGACAGGGCATTGCGATGATTGTGGAGAATTTGCAGAGGTAAGCAAGAATATTTACCGCAGAGGACGCAGAGGAACACCGAGCAAAAAACTTGAACCACAAAGGACACGAAGGAACACAAAGGGTTCTGCTCAAGTCATTTGTCGCCGCACCCAGCCGCTTAGTCGGGGATAGGTGCACTGACCGCATGAGAGTTTGTTAACTCCACCGTGTTCCTCTGTGCCCTCTGTCGTTAAAGCCTTCGTGCTCCTTCGTGTCCTTTGTGGTTAAAAAAAGGAATCATATGACGATTAAAAAAGTTGGTGTACTCGGTTGCGGCCTGATGGGATCAGGTATTGCCCAGGTCAGCGCAACCGCGGGCTATGAAGTCGTTGTACTCGAACAAGACCAGAAATTCCTGGACAAAGGCTTTGCCGGGATTGAGAAATCCCTGGCCAAGTTTGCCGAAAAGCCTGAAAAGTCCGGGATCACTCCGGAGCAGGCCAAGCAGGCCCGCGCACGCATCAGCGGCGTCACCAGCCAATCCGCTCTGGCCGATTGCGACATTATTATTGAAGCCATTATCGAAAACGTGGAAGAGAAGAAGAAAACATTCTCCGCCCTGGATGCAATCGTAAAGAAGGACGCTCTTTTCGCCAGCAACACGTCTTCCATTTCGATCACTGAAGTGGCCGCCGCGACCAAGCGTCCCGATAAATTCGTCGGCCTGCACTTCTTCAATCCCGTCCCGCTGATGAAGCTAGTGGAAGTTGTCCGTACCATCGCTACCAGCGACGCTGCCTTTGAAGCGGCGTATGAGTTCGGCAAGAGTCTGGGCAAAGTTCCTGTCCGCACCAGTGACAAGACCGGCTTCATCGTGAACCGCCTGCTCGTCCCGTATCTGCTGGACGCGATTCGCGCTTATGAAGAAGGTGTTGGTTCGATCCCGGACATCGACAACGCCATGAAGCTCGGCTGCGGCTACCCGATGGGTCCGTTCACGCTGCTGGACTTCGTCGGTCTGGACACCACGTACTACATCACCCATGTGATGTTTGACGAGTTCCGTGAGCGCCGCTTCGCCTCGCCACCGCTGTTGAAACGCCTGGTGATGGCCGGCTGGTACGGACGGAAATCGGGCAAAGGGTTTTATGATTACGCGGACCCGGCGAACCCAAAAGAGAACAAATTCTAGCCGCTGATAAACGCAGATAAAAGCTGATCAGAATTGGGCGGGTTATCTGCGAAGATCAGCGTAGATCTGCGGCGAAAGGTTTTTTGCGATGGCATTCGACAACGTAAAACTAGAAAAACAGAACAACATTGCCTACGTCACCATTGACCGTCCCAAGGTCCTGAACGCGCTGAACATGGCTACCATGGGCGAGTTGCAGGAAGTTTTCACTGACCTGGCTGCGGACCGCGACATCCGCGTGGTGATCCTGACCGGCGGAGGCGAAAAAGCTTTCGTCGCCGGCGCGGACATCAACGAGTTGCAGAAGAACAATCCGGTGGAAGCCAAGGCCTACACGCATCGCGGACAGGCCGTGCTCTACCTGATTGAGAACCTGGGCAAGCCGGTAATCGCCTGCATCAATGGTTTTGCGCTGGGCGGCGGATGCGAAATCGCCATGGCGTGCACCATGCGCTTGGCCAGCGAATCTGCCAAGCTCGGTCAGCCTGAGGTCAAGCTGGGGATTATCCCCGGCTACGGCGGCACACAGCGTTTACCGCGCCTGGTAGGCACGGGGTTGGCGATGCAGATCTTGCTGACGGGCGAAATGATCTCCGCGCAGGAAGCGCACCGCATTGGCTTGGTGAATGAAATCCTCCCGGCGGACAAGCTGATTGCCCGCGCGGAGGAAATTGCCAAAAAGATGATGGCGAATGCGCCGCTCGCGATCCAATACACCATGGAAGCCGTGAATCAAGGCGCGAACATGTCACTGGCGGACGGCCTGTTCCTGGAAGCCACATTGTTCGCGGTGGCCTGCGCGTCGGACGACAAGACGGAAGGCACCACGGCGTTTCTGGAGAAGCGTCCCGCGAATTTCAAGGGAAAGTAATTCAACCAAGGGCGAACGGCGGCGCTTGTGATCAAAGGCATCACCACAATCCGGCAGACCTCTGACGCAAAGGAATACGCCTTTCTGGTGTCTATCTTTGCGGCCCTCGGTTTTGAGCAGAGTGAAGAATGGCAGAACGGCCGCAGCCGGGGGAAATATTTCCGCGCGCCCGCGGGCAAGCTTGAATTGGTGGGCGGCAAGGAAAAGCTTGCGGCGGATATTTGGATCGAAGTTTCCGATCTGGACACCGTCAGCGTCCTGCTCAAAAAGCAAAAAGCGCGGCTTGTCTCCGATATAGCTGAAAGCGACTGGGATTCGCGCTTTCTGGTGGTGGAACCGGCCCAGGGCATTCGTTTCGCTTTCTGGCAAAACAACAAGGTCAAAGAAGGCGCTATTGAGGGCGGCCTCAACGCTGAAGGCATGCGCTTCGCCATCGTGGTAGCCCGCTGGAACTCCTTCATCACGGAACGCCTGCTGCAAGGCTCAATGGATGCGCTTCGCCGCAGCGGCTGCGCGTCGGAGCACATCAAAGTTGTCCGCGTACCGGGATCGTTTGAAATCCCCTCGCAAGCGCGGACGCTCGCCGGAACCAGAAAATATGACGCAATCATTACCCTTGGCTGTTTGATTCGCGGCGAGACCACGCACTACGAGCACATTGCCACGGAAGTCACCCGGGGGATTGGCCAGTCCGCGCAGGAAACCGGTGTGCCCCACACATACGGCGTGCTGACCTGTGAGAACCTGGAACAGGCGTTGGATCGTGCCGGACTGAAAGCCGGCAACAAAGGATTCGAAGCCGCGGTATCGGCCATTGAGATGGTCAGCTTGAAACGCAAGACGGCGGGACGAAGCGGGACTTCTTCTGTATCCTCTCGAACCGGAAAGAAGACGGCAGCCAGGAAGAAAAGAAGGTAGCTCCATATCCCACGAATTCAGATCAGTGCTATCAGTGTTCATCAGCGGTATGAAGTTTTTTTAGAACCAGAAGGATCTTAACTTGGGCACACGGCGTAAATCCCGCGAACTTTGTTTGCAGATGCTTTTCCAATGGGACATGGGCAAGCAGACGCCGGAGCACGTCCGCAAGACCTTTTGGGCGGAGCGCGGCGAAGCCGACGACGAAACCCGCGGCTTTGCCGACGACATCTTCAACTTTGCCGTGACGCGCCAGGAAGAAATTGACGCGATGATCCAGAAGCATGCGCAGCACTGGCGCATGGAACGCATGGCCACCGTGGACCGCAACGTATTGCGCGCCGGAGTGGCGGAAATGCTGGCGCATCGCGATACGCCCAAGCCAGTGATCATCAATGAAGCCCTGGAGATCGCGCGAAAGTTTTCCGCGCCGGAATCAGTGCAGTTCATCAACGGCGTGCTGGATTCGGTGGGAAAAGAGCTGGTGACGGAACCCAAGCCGAAATAGGGAGCTGATCTACTATGGCCAGAGTAGTACGCTATGAATTCCTGGGGAATTGGATTGTTTTCTGGGCTCTGTGCATTTTCTTCTTCTTGATACCTTTTGCCTTCCTTTACTGGATGACGTGCTCTATCCGCATTGAAGAGGACATGGACAACCCCGAGGAGTTTGTTTCGCTCTTCCGCTCGGGCAAGCTAACCAAGGGAACGCGGACGTAGCCCCAAAAAATCGCAGGCAAATACTTGTTGTCCACAGGCGGATGCCAAATCCGGGATGTTAAAATCTTCTGTGCCCGTGAAGCCCAAATCCATCACCTACGCTGATAGCGGTGTGAACATTGACCGCGCCGACCGCGCCAAGCAGCGCATCAAATATCTGGCCAACCGCACTTTCACCAAAGGCGTCGTGGGTGACATCGGCGGATTCGGCGGGCTGTTCGCCATCGACAAGAAGCTTTTCCGTCAGCCGGTGCTGGTGTCGAGCGTCGATGGCGTGGGCACCAAGCTCAAGGTGGCCTTCATGACGAAGACCCACCATACCGTGGGCGCCGATCTGGT
>JANXPR010000298.1 GCA_025357215.1 Acidobacteriaceae bacterium
CAGGAAGGCGAAGCCGAAGAGATGGCAGCCGAGTAAACAACTAGTTACTTATTTATAACCAAGCGCGGGCTGGGACAACCGGCCCGCGTTTTTATATCGATATTGGCATACGCAGAGCTATAATTTCGGCACTATGAAAGTCAATGCGAGCACAGCAAGAACACATCTGTTACGGCTGATTACCCTAGCTCAGGGCGGCAAGGACATCACGATTACAAAAGGTGGAGCTCCAATCGCGCGCCTTTTGCCAATAGCGAAGTCTTCTGCCAGTGCAAAGATTCAAACCTCGAAATAAGCTTGTTGAGCTGTTCAAGAGTTGCTAAGCCGTTTAACCCGCATTAACCTTATCTATTCATGCACTTTACCCGCCTTCGACGCGCTTTCTGGCAAGCCTTCATGCACGGCCAATTCTCCACGGCCAAGGCGGCGGCGTATTCGTCCATCCTCACGTTGTTCCCGGCATTTCTGGTGATCACTTCAATCCTGGAAGCGTCGCACAACACCGAAGGTTTTCTGCAACAGATATCGGCCGCCGTTGGCTGGGTGTTGCCGCCAGGATCGCGATCGGCGGCGCTATCGTTTTTCCAAACCAAACAGCACCATGCCACGCGGATTATCTATTCAGCGTCCATCGTTACGCTGCTGGCGGCTTCCGGTGTGATGATCTCCTGGATGGAAGGCTTTCGCCGCGCCTACGGCATGGCCAACACGTGGAATTTCTGGAAGGAACGTGCCATCGCGCTCTACCTGGTAATTCTTGCGCTGATCCCCATGGGTTTTGCCACGATCCTAGTTGCGTTCGGAAATGAAGTAGAAAACTGGATACAGGCCGAGACCATGCACTTGTTCAAACCGTTTGTGATCCTGGTATGGGACGGAGTTCGCTGGGCCATTGCCCTGCTCACCAGCATCGCGGTGATGAGCCTGATCTACCATCACGGCCTGCCCAAGGCACAATCCTGGCGCCGGGTTTTGCCAGGAGCCGTGCTCGCATCCCTGCTGTGGTTCCCGGCCACCATGGTCTTTGGCTGGTACGTAAGGGACTATGCTACTTACAGCGTTGTCTATGGTGCGCTCAGCGGGGCCATAGCTTTGCTGGTGTGGCTCTACATCATCTCGGTCATTGTTCTTTTGGGGGCGGAGATGAACGCGCAGGTTTATCCTCGCACTTCCGATAACTGACGTAAGAAGTCTTTCAATTGCGTCGCGGCAACTGGACCTTAACAACTGAATCGCAGCAGGAGAGAAGGATTTTTAATGAGTCAAAAGAAAGGCCTGGAATTGAATTCCACGGGCAAGGCGCGCAAGGCCAAGATTGTTTGCACGCTGGGACCGGCAAGTAACTCCGCGGAGATGATCCGAGACCTGATGCGGCTGGGCATGGACGTGGCCCGCCTCAATTTTTCGCACGGTACACATTCCGAACACGCGCGCGTGATTGACCGGCTGCGCAAGGTGGCCGCCCAGGAAGACCGCACAATCTGCATTCTGCAAGACTTGCAAGGCCCCAAGATCCGCACCGGACGACTCAAGACCAAAACTCCCGTGGAGCTGAAGAACGGAGTAAAAGTAACCATTACTCCGCGGGACATTCCGGGCACGGCCGCCGTTCTTTCCACTACGTTCAAGACTCTGGCGCAGGAAGTGGAACCGGGATCGAAAATTCTGATCGCCGACGGGCGTATCGAGCTGGTGGTGATTGCCATCCACGACAAAGACGTGGAATGTGAAGTCATCAATGGTGGCCCGGTGGGCGAGCACAAAGGCATCAACCTGCCGGGGACCGTGGTGAGCGTGCCTTCGCTTACAGACAAAGACATCAAAGACCTGGCTTTCGGCCTGGAACACGGCGTGGACATGGTGGCGGCATCCTTTATACGCACCGCCGACGACGTCCGTGCCGTGAAGCGTCTGGTTACCGCCCAGGGCTCAGACGCGTGGATTATGGCCAAATTGGAAAAACCTCAAGCCATTGAAGAAGCCAACCTGGAAGAAATTCTGGACGTGGTGGACAGCGTGATGGTCGCACGCGGTGACCTGGGCGTGGAGATGCCGCCGGAAAAAGTCCCGATCATCCAGAAGCACGTGATCCGCCGGGCAGCCGAGTGGCGCAAGCCGGTGATCACCGCCACGCAGATGCTGGAGTCGATGGTGGATAACCCCCGGCCCACGCGAGCGGAAGCTAGCGACGTGGCCAACGCCATCCTGGACGGTTCAGACGCCGTGATGCTCTCCGCCGAATCAGCCAGCGGAAAATATCCCCGGGAAGCCGTGGCCATGATGGCCCGCATCATCCTGGAAGCCGAGTCCAATATGCCGGAACCGGTACCGCGCCGCCGTCAGGGACGTCACCTTTCCATTTCGGAAACCATTTGCGAGTCCGTGTCCCACGCAGCACAAGACCTGGACATGAAGGCCATTGCTGTTTATACGGAGTCCGGCAGGACCGCCAGGCTGATCTCAAAGTATCGCCCAGAAGCCCGCATTTACGCCTTTGCCGCAACACCCACCGTGGCCCAGCGGCTCAACCTTCTGTGGGGAGTTCAACCAGTGCATTGCGCCATGGCCATTGATACGGAAGACATGGTGGCGCACTCCGATCAAGACCTGCTCAAGCGCCACGCCGTCCAACCGGGTGACGTTGTTGCTGTGGTGGCGGGAACCCGTTCCTCCAGCGGTTCAACGAACTTCCTGCGCCTGCATGTGGTGGGCGACGGCGAACCGCACGACCGGCTGGTGCGTGAGCGGGCAAAGCCGCCGAAGAAGAAATAGCTGAAAAGCAATCAGCACTCAGCATTCAGCCCTGTAACATTTTCATCTGAAGAACGAAAACCTTGAAACGCGGATGAACGGAGATAGCGGAGGAGTTTTTGGACGATTCACGTACCTCCTGTTCCTCCGTGTTTCAAAAGGTTTTCCTGTCGCACACAAACAGTGGAAGGGCTGATTGCTACTGCTGAAGGCTTCTGGTCTAATTCACCCAATTATCCGGGCCGCCATCTTTTTTATCTTTGTCCGGATCTTCAGGGAAGAATCTCTTGGGATCAGCCTCGTGCTTGTTCATGAAGACCTGGAATTTTCTTGAAGCGCGTTTGCGTTTCCAGCGATGGTAGGAGTTTTTCATCCCATAGTAGCCTTCTGAGAACGAGAACAGGATTCCGCGACGCGGAACGAACCGGACGAACACCCAGCCAAAAAGCAGACCGCCGAGATGCGCCACGTTGGCCGTGCCGGAAGGTCCGCTCAGGGCGGACACGAGTGCGATGAAACCGTAAATCGCCACAAGATATTTCAACCGGATAGAAATTGGAAAGGGAAAGAGGTAGATCTGACGATCGCCAAAGAGCATGGCGGCGGCCATCAGAATTGCATAGATACCACCCGATGCCCCGACGGTCGGTATTGTTTTGCTCAGGTGAATGTAGCTGCCAACCGTATATGCCACCACAACGGTCGTAACGCCTGCTCCTACAACGCCGAACAGGTAAAACTCCCAAAATTTCCGGCTACCCCAGGAGCCTTCCAGCATGTTGCCGAACATCCACAACGCCAGCATGTTAAACAGCAGATGCATGAGGGTTCCATGAAGAAACCCGTAACTTACAAGCTGGTAAATATGACCATGAACAACGTCGCTCGAAGTGAGTGCGAACGTGTTATCAATCAGAGCAGCAAAACTGCCAAGTCCTACAACTCCCATCAGGGCCATCGCCAGAAAGATGCCGGCGTTGGTTAGGACCAAAATCTTAACGGCCCCGGTGAATGGCGGGAAAGACAACGTCATGGTCGATCGGGTCATTATGTTTACTTCTTTTCTGCTTGCGGTGTCGGCGTTGGAGCTAGTACCGGTGAGCCGGTCCGTTCGGGCGCTGGAATGGCTATCAGGCTACGCTGGCCCTTGGCGCCCACGGAACGAACGCCAAAGATCACGTTGTCCTTGGAGTCCTGAAGGTCAATTTTGGTTTGTGCGGTGCGTACGGCGTTTTCTTCAGGGAAGTCCGGATCGGTAGTTTTGCGCCATAACACGTCATAAGCCACCGCGCCAGGGACCGCGTCCCACTCGATCTTGGAATCGTTTTCCAGTTCCTTGGTGAGCAAGTGAGCGTTAGGCGCGGTTGGAGCCGATGCCAGAGTTGCCAGTGTAGATGCGTTCAGGCGCGCGACGTTGGCCACGTAATCAAAGTTCACGTACTTGGGCCAATCGCCGTATTCCACGCCCTTTTCCTTGCGCGGCGTTTGATGTTGATGATTGAAGTCCTCACGGTACTCCGTGAAGCGGACAGCGGTGAATCCCTGCTCGTTGAACGCGCTGTGATCGCCACCGCGCAGAAAGCGGTCGCGACGGAAGATCATCTTCGGTGTAAATTTACCGAAGCTGGCATAGGTTTGGCCAACTTCCAGAATGTAGCGTGCGAGCTGGCGGGAAGCCGAATCATTCTCGCCGCCCACAGCGCGGATCGCGCGCAGATCGGCTTCCGAAGCCGCCGCGGGAAGTCCTTCTGAAAATACGCGCACCCAGTTCCAGTTCTGCAGCGTGTCGCCCGGCGTTTTATTGCCGCCCACAATGTCATTATTCAGCACGCTTTCCAACTGCCAGCCTTCGGCCTTGGCCATCTTGGCAAAGTGTGTGCTGCCGTTGAGTCCTTGTTCTTCGCCCGCCACGGTGAGAAACACCAACGTTGCGGGAAATTTGTGCTTGCTCAGGACGCGCGCGCATTCCAGCGAAACGGCGGTGCCGCTGCCGTCATCATTGGCGCCGGGAGCCGGATCGGTGGTGTTGGCGTTGTCGCTGTTGCGTGAATCGTAGTGTCCGGTGACCAGAAAGATCCGCTTGGCTTGCGCCGGATCGGTCCCGCGCAGGATGGCGTACACGTTCTGGATCTCGGTCGGCTGGGTGATACGGTCACGGGGCCCTTTGGGCTGTTCGATGAACGTATCGGTCTTGACTTCCAGGCACCCGCCGCAGGCGGTGGAATAGCGCTCAAACTCTGATTTGATCCAGTTGCGTGCCGCTACAATGCCTTTATCGGACGTTGCCGCGCCCGGGTTATTGACTGACAGCGTGCTGCGGTTACCAAAGCTCACCAGCTTTTCAATGGTCTGCTGGACTTGCTGAGAAGACACATCATGGATAATGTGGATGATGGTTTCTTCCTTGGTATTGGCCGGAGGTTTAGTGGCGGCTTTAGCCATCGGCGCCTTGGCGCCTTTTTTTGCCGCAGGTTTTTCAGAAGAAGCAGCGGCAGGCTTGGAAGCAGCCTTCTTGCCGTCCTTGGCATCTTGAGCAACAGCATGGTTTGGAGGCAGCAACAACAGGGCGGCCAGGAAAGCCAGGAAGAATTGAGTTGTGTGGCGCAGAATCAAAGTTGAAAACCTCGTTCGGTAACTTGACGGCAACCTCTGAGAGATTCTAAATATAATCACGTGAGCTGTGCCACTTAAGTGGCCTTCGGAGAGAGGATTTAAGAAATGACGATTTGTCCACAATGTGACACTGACCTCGATTTGGACGCGGAAGAACTCGAGGAAGGTGAAATTGTTTCGTGCCCGGAATGCGGCACCGACTTTGAGGTCGTCACCACGAGCCCGCTGGAACTGAACCCAGTGGATGAGCTCGATGAAGACGACGATGAAGATGAAGTCGAAGAAGACGAAGAGGAAGATGAGT
>JANXPR010000299.1 GCA_025357215.1 Acidobacteriaceae bacterium
AGACGGTTTGGAGTCAGCCTTGAAGTCTGGGACATCATTGCCCACCCACTTCTGCTGCGCTTCATTCCACCAGACCTGTTTGCGGCTGGGATCCCACGGTTTGCCTTCCAGGTTGCAGGAAGCGCGGTTATAGAGCACGCGACGGTTCGCAGGCCATGACCAGCCCCACTGCGGGTGAATACCCAGTCCAGAAGGATCGTCAGGATTGCGGCGTTGCGTGGCCGAACCGGCGTCTGGCCAGGAACCGGCATAGAGCCAGTTACCGCAAGACGTGGTGCCGTCATCACGCAGCCAGGCAAAGCCCGGGACCTGCTGACCGGCCTTCCATTCCGGAGGCGTTTGTTTTTCGTCCTTAAGATCAGCCAGCGCTTTGCCGTTGATCTCTTTGGCCACTTCCGTAAGTGACGGACTGCTGGGATTGCTGTAGGCCCAGGCCAAGTTGAGGATCGGATCCGGGAACTTGGTGGCCGGATTATCTTTTTCCTTGGTGTACAGTTCGCGTACTTTCAGGAAGATATTGGCCAGAATCGCCTGATCCAGTTTGGCGTCGCCCGGTGTGGGGACGGCCGCCCACTTCCACTGCAACCAGCGAGCTGAGTTGACGAACGTTCCGTCTTTCTCAGCAAAGCCGGCGCCTGGAAGGCGATAAACCTCAGTCTTGATCTTGGCTTGATCGTCCGCGCTAATGCCCGGAGATTCCCAGAAACTGCTGGTTTCTTCCGGATAGAGGTCGCAGACCACGAGCCAATCGGCTTTCTTTAGTGCGGCAATGTTCTTTTCAGTATTCGGACCGATGGCCACGCCGTTCATGCCAAAAGCGATAAGACCTTTGACTTCACCGGCATACATCTTGTCCCACTGATCAGCCCAGGAGAAACGCTTGTCTCCGATTCTGGGCAGGTAGTTGAACGCCCAGTCGTTTTCTTTCTTGGCAGCGTCGCCATACAGGGCTTTCATCAACGACACGGCAAACCTGGGAGTGTTGGACCAATAGTTGAAGGATTCCCACTCTTTCGGTTTGGCCGAAGTCGGCGTGATGCGCTTGAGGTACGACGCGAAGTCCGTGTCATTGGCGATGGGCATCTTGAGATAGCCCGGCAGGTTGTCAAAGATGCCGGCCATATCGGTAGCGCCCTGAATGTTGGAGTGTCCGCGCAGAGCGTTGACTCCACCACCGGCGCGTCCCACGTTACCCAGCAGCAACTGGATGATCGCCGCGGTGCGGATGATCTGCGCGCCAAATGTATGGTGCGTCCAGCCGACGGAGTAAATGATGGTGCCGACCTTCTTCATGTCTCCATCTTTGCGGACGGAGCTGTACATGTCCCAGGCCTTGATGCACTTCTCTTTGGGGATGCCCGTGATGTTTTCCACCATCTCCGGCGTGTAGCGCGAGTACTGCTTCTTCATCAACTGGAAGACGCAGCGCGGGTGCTCCAGAGACGTATCGTAGGCGGTGTTCGGCGGCAAGGACGGAGGCGGCGGTGGCGGCGGAGCCGGCTTTCCGGCAACAGCCACAACCTTGGGCGGAGGAGGCGCGGCAGCTTTCGCGGCAGCAATCGATTCCACAGTAGCCGGACCGTCACCCGCTGCGATGGCAGCGGCAGCGGTACCCGTCACGTTTCCACCTTCTTCGTAATTCCACGAAGAATTGTCATACTTCATGCCCGCTTGATCGTAACCGGAGAACACACCGTCTTCCGGCAGCTTGAAGCCTTTTTTCACGATCAAGGCCGCGTTGGTGTAATTGATGATGTATTCCTTGTTGAAGCGGTTGTTCTGGATCGCGTAGTTGACCAGACCGCCCAGGAAGGCGATGTCTGTACCCGCGCGAATCTGGCAGAAATGGTCAGCCTGCGAGGCTGTGCGCTGGAAGCGTGGGTCAACCACGACCAGTCCGGCGTTGCGGACTTTTCTTGCTTCCACAACCCATTTGAAACCGCAAGGATGGTTTTCAGCCGGATTGCCGCCCATGATCAACATCATGTCAGTGTTCTTGATGTCAACCCAGCCATTGGTCATTGCGCCGCGCCCGAAAGTTGGTCCCAAACTTGAGACCGTGGGGCCGTGTCAAACACGCGCCTGGTTTTCCAGGTAGACGACGCCCATACTTCGCATCGTCTTTACGACCAGATAGTTAAATTCGTTGGTGTCAGTACAGCCGCCGTTGAACGCAATGCCTTCGCAGCGATTGACGGTCTTGCCGTCCTTGTTCTGCTCCATGAAGGTCGCGTCACGCGTGGTCTTGATGTGGCGGGCGATCTCGCTGTAAGCCTGGTCCCAGGCGATGTCTTCCCACTTGGTCCCGCCAGGACGGCGTACTTGCGGCTTTTTGAGCCGGCGTTCGTTCAGGATTTCCTGATAGAGGGAGGCGCCTTTCGGGCAAAGAGTGCCACGGTTGATTGGATGGTCGGGGTCACCTTCCACGTGCACCACCTGGGTCGTTACGTTCTTGGCTTTATCGCCGAGCGTATGGATGATGACTCCGCAGCTCACGGAACAATAAGGACAGGTGGAGCGAGTCTCGGTTGTGCGAGCGATCTTTAATTCTTTCGCTTGCGCAAGGACCGGCTTAGCGTCAAACCCCAACATCAACGCGGCGGCGCTGCCGGTTCCAACTTTGAAAAACTCACGTCTAGAAAAGCCCATAGCGGTTGCCTCCTCTTGGGCGATCACGGCCGGTGAGTTAAATTCAGCACTCGGCTAATTTTGGACAAAATACAAATACACTCCAGCCCGGCTCCGGGCTGATCGGGAAAGTGCAGAGAATGGTAAAACCAGAGTCCGCATTTGTCTATAAATTTTTGTAAACACAGCACCTCCGTTTACTACGCTGGTTCGTAGCACAGGCAGCGGCTATGAATCAAGGCTGGAGCCGGACCGGAATTCAGGCCCGTATATCCCTTTTCCGGGCGGCTTCCTGTTATTCTTTTTGGTTTCAGACTTGAGGCGAGAGAATTCCTATGGGATCAATGCAGGGTAAGAACGCCGTGATTTTCGGCGTTGCCAACAAACGCAGCATTGCGTGGGCCATTGCACAAAGCTTGAGCGAAGCAGGCGCAAAGCTGGCCATCACCTACCAGAACGAGCGTCTGAAGCAGGAAGCCCATGAGTTGATCACTTCCCTGCCCGGCGCGGACGCCTTTCAGTGTGACGTGGCCAATGACGCGGAAATCGACCAGCTCTTCGCGCAGATCAAGGAACGTTATGGCCGCCTGGACGCCCTGGCCCATTGCGTGGCCTTTGCGCCGGCTGAAGCCATGAAAGGCGACTTCCTCAATACCAGCCGCGAAGCCTTCCGTATGGCCCACGACATCAGCGCCTACTCGCTGATTGCCGTGACGCGGGCCGCCGCTCCGCTGATGACCGAAGGCGGAAGCGTGATCACGCTCAGCTATTTTGGCGCGGAAAAAGTCGTCGTCGGGTACAACGTGATGGGCGTGGCCAAAGCGGCCCTGGAAGCCAGCGTCCGCTATCTAGCCAACAGCGTTGGTCCGCAGAAGATCCGTGTGAACGCCATCTCCGCAGGGCCTATCAAGACATTGGCCGCGCGCGGCGTTGGCGATCTGAGCGCCATGCTCAAGAACCACGCCGACAAGGCCCCGCTGAAACGCAACGTTGAAACCAGAGAAGTGGCCGACACCGCTTTGTTCTTGTGTTCCGACGCCGGCAGTGGCATTACCGGAGAAACCATCTACGTGGATTGCGGCTACAACATCATGGGATTTTGAAAAACGGCTTTTAACGAGGATGCTTTGTCGCGAATAAAAATCTTTGTCATCTACACGGTGGTTGACCTGCTCATCGTGGCCGGAGTGCTCTGGTGTTTTTTTCAACGATGGCCGGTCAGCAGGTATCTGATGCCAGCGGCAATCTTGTTTGTGCTGAACGGCGCTTGGCTGGTGGTGGCGGCGATTAAGAACACGCCTCCGGGTGATGCAAGCAGCTAACGAGCTCTCCAGTCTCCACTTTTCAACATGTGTTTCACGATTCCATGATGTGATCTGCCTACTCCGTTGCTAAAATCGCGAACGGCGTAGCCGTTTCTTGCATAAGTGTGGCCGATGGAGCCGCACGTTATAAGGGAGTGCAACGGAACGCACAGGAGAGAGCATGAAAATGACTGATTGCTCGACAAAAACTCGTAACAAGACCGAGAGGAAAAGCAGGTGGTCCGCTGCGGGAACGGCTACCGCGCTGGCTTTTTTGATTTTGGGGGCACTTACGGTGATGGCCCAGGACCGGCCGATTCGTCCGGAAACGCTGCGCAGGTTCCCGGAAGCGGACACGATTAAATTGCCTCCGGCAAGGGCCACGCTGAATCACGCCCTTTTGGACACGAACACCAAGCCGGCCCTCGCGTTCCGACCTTTTGATCTGGTTGACCCGAAAACCAATAAACCGATCGCTCCCACGGCCACCATTACTTTGCCCAACGGCAAGAAGCCAACGGCAAAACAGTATTATGACGAATTGAATACCTTTGAAAAATGGTTGACCGATCACGGGTATTCGTTGCGCACAACCAAAAAGGGAACGCAGATCAAGTTGCACGATGTCCGGCTGGATCGCGTCCGGCTGGAACGGCAGCTACAGATGGCGCCGCGCGCCACGACCCTGTCCAAACGGGCCGACTTCCTCGCCGTCTACAGTGACAAGAATCTTTCTTCCGTTCAACCTCTGAGACTCAGCACCTCGCATGTCGCCATGGCACGGATTCCAACGCAGGTCCAGGCCAGCCAAATCGACCAGACGAATCGCCAGATCGCTTCCGCGGGACTGCGGGGCGTCCAGCGCGATGGTTTGGTGATCAGCACAGACAGTTTGGCGCAAATTGCCAGGATGAACAGTGTCACGACAAATAAGGGCGCCGCAGAGATCTCTTCGTCCCGCGTTGCGACCGCGAACACAGCCGCGGCAAAACAAGCGGAGATAAAAGCCACGGAAGAAGCAAGGGCGGCGGCGTTGGCCAAAGAACTAGCAGCGGCCAAAGCCGCGGGGGCTACAAATTGCAAGCCGGTGACGAACAACCGCAATTGGAATTGGGATGTGGGCGATCCCGGCACATTTCATGCCTACGTGAACGGCACTCTCACTCTGAGTGGCCAGGCCTGCAAGCCGCCGGACATGCAGAAATTTGACACCAACCAGAGCCACTTTAATGTTTCCGCTGAAGCTAAAGCAGGCGGCAGCGTGTTTGGCGCTGGCGGCGAGTTGTTGCGTGCAACCGCCAATCTGGGAGGAACTCAGACCACCCACAAAGTGAATGCTGGGCTGGGGATCTTTGTGCTGGGCCAAAACATTCTGAACTTGAACAGATCTGTCGACGCTCACCTTGGGATTGAAGACAAAATCGGTAAGGGAGTGGATTTCAGCACCAGCCTGCCCATCCCCGTAGGTCCATTTGATATCGATGTAACCGTGGGCGCGCGTGGCGAAGCCGGCTTTGAATACTCGATGTCACTGTACCCAATGTCCATCAGTCTCTCAGGCGGGCCTTTTGTGCATACCAGCGTTTACGCGCAAGGCGGACTCAACGTGGTGGTGGCTGAAGCCGGTGTGGGCGTTTCCCTGACGCTGGTGAACTGGGACATGAATCTGGGCGGCAGCGCGGGCGTGGGATGGCTGTTTGCCTTTTACGTTTATGACGACGTTTACGCCGACAGCACGTTGAACCTGCTTTCGGGGAACGTTTACGTCTACGCCAAGGTCTACTATCCGTGTCTTGACCCCTTCCCGGATATCTGTGACAGCCAGTTCCAGACCAACCTTTGGTCGTACCCCGGATATCAGTTCAACAGCGTTTTATTCGATGAAAAAAACGTTATCCCCTTGGGCTGGTGAGGTCCGGCCATGCATGTCGCCTCACCTCGTGCACGATATGGGCGACCAAGGAAAACAATGTCCTTTCCGATACGGTTGGCGCTTTCTCCCAAGCGCCAGCCGTGCATTATGAAAACTGCAAAGGTCTGAAACTGGTTTAGATCCGACGACAGCGACGTTGCGTTGAGCCGCGGACCGTCTTTTCTTGCTAGTATCCATGCTTGCAAATGAGGCACGATTCAACTGGGTCATTTAACTAAAAAGATTACGTCCAGGCGCATCTGCGGAGCATGCTTCTTTCTCGCGTTGATGCTCGCGCAGTCCAGCGGGCAAGACGTTGCTTCACAAGTTTTATCTGCGGGAACTTCCTCTCCGCAGACGGCGGCTCCATCTCCGTCGCCGACCGACGCAGCTTCCTCTGCCCGCCCGTCGGACTTTCCTGCGTATCGGTTTGTCACCGGCAAGAGCATCGTATATCACGTGGCATACCAATCGGTGGCCAACGCCGATCTGCGTGCCTTGTTTGAAGGACAGAATACCGGTCAGGCGCAAGCAGGGCTGTCCTACGCTTTGAGTGCGACTCTGGATGGCGAAATGGAAGTCACCACCACGCGCGTGAATGCCGCGAGCGTGGAAAACTTCTATTCGTTTCGATCTCCGGTTGTGCGGTTGGTGGTGAACGGCAATCCCCAGACCGGGCAGGCCGCTGAAGTAACGGCTGAACTGGCGCGAGGATTTCTCGCCGAACTTACTCCCGAAGGCAGAGTCAACGCTATTTATCTCTCGCCTGGGGCCGGGAAGTTCTCTCAGGACTTTGCCCGCACCCTGCTAGCTGCGCTGCAATTCGTCCTACCGGCGTCTTCTCCCGGAGATTCTGGTTCATGGACGACCACCGAAGCGGACAGAAACGGCCCCTACATCGCGCGCTATCGCATGACAAAAAACTCTGACGGCGAAAGCGCGGACGTTCTGTTGATCACCAAGAGCAAACTCCGCTATCTGCCCGAACCCGCGGCTCCCGCCGGTGAGGGACTTCCCGGGAAAACCAAGGCGCGCAAGAAAGTAACGCCCAAAATGAATTTTGAGGCGCGTTTTCAAACTTCCACCGGACAGCTCACTTCTCTCAACGGGACAGAAGTACAGGACACGTCTGTCCAGGAAACAAAGGTCGCCCATTCTGAAACCACGCTGCGCGTGACGCGAGCGTCGTCGCCGCGGGCTTCGCCGTCCGAAACGGAACGGATCATCAAGGCCGCCGCCGTCCTGAGAGAAAACTCTTCAAGACTGACGCTGTTCGCGCAAAGGTCGCAAAAGGAAATTGAAGACAATATCCAGCGGACTGAACTCGGATCAGCGACGCTGGCCGATCTGCTGGCGCGGCTCGACGCGGTCAACATCGATTCCGCTTTACTTGGCAAAGACCCAGACAAAAAACAGGCCCTGGAAACGCCGGTGTACCTGAAATTCAAGGCGCTGGTCTATGTTCATCCGGAGTCATGTGTTCAGCTCGGCCAGGTATTGGCAAAGGCCGATTTTTCCAGCGCCACATTTCGCATCCTCAGCGGAGCGCTGGGAGCGGTTGCCCACCGCGAAGCCCAGGCCGCCTTGGTGCAGGCGATCAGCGCGCGTCCGCAGGATTCCGCCGCGCTCACCAGTCTGATTGCAACTCTCGGTAGCGCACCGCATCCGACGAGCGAAGCAGAAAAGGCGTTGCGGGAATCGGCTTTGACGGCACCCGATCCCAACATTGCGGGAACTGCACTTCTTGCCCTGGGCGCCATCGCGCGCAGCCTGGCTCGCACCGAACCTGGGCGTTCCAATTCCATTGTGGATTTTCTGTTGCAACGCGCAGCCGTACACGGTCCCAGCGAACAGACGCAGGCGACGTTGCAGGCGCTGGGCAACGCAGCTTCCAGCCGAGGATTGCCTGTTCTTACCCGGATGACAACCAGCGATTCCCCGGCGATTCTCGCCGCCGCCGTGGACGCTCTCCGCAACATTCCCCAGCCTCAAGTTGATCCGCTGCTTCGGCACGCGTTGGCAACGGACCCCGAGCCCCAAGTCCGTCTTGAAGCCGCGTTCGCTCTGGGCTTCCGCAAGCCGAACCTGGAGTCGTTCAATGCGCAGAAAAAAGCGCTGGCCACGGAAGCCGAAGAGAAAGTGCGCGGCGCGATCCTGGACAATCTGGCCAAAATGCACCGCCAGTTTCCCGAAGTACGCAGCATCCTGGCTCGGTCGGCAAAAGACGATCCTTCGGAGTACGTGCGCAAGGAAGCCGCTGGACTTCTGGGACAGCTCCGGACAGATGCCGGTCGCAAATGAGAACAAGCCGCCCGGATGATTGCCTGCAGTTGATCGAGCAACGCGATGCGCGTTCGTTCCTGGGCGACTTGTTGCGGCTTATTTCTCTCCAATCCAAGTCATAGCCGTGCCAAGCCCATTGTCGAAGGTTGCAACCAGAGAGTAGCCTTGACTCCATAGGAGCGCATTCACATCTTCGGATGGTGTTGTAACCGCCTTAAAGGGCCGCGGCATGGTATCACCCTGCACGCGAGTGCCGACAAGGAGGAGGCCGTTCGTTGTGTCTCCACCAATCGCCGTGATGATGTAGCCCTGTTGGGCGAGTGCAGAGGCCTGGCTCACCATCGTGTCAAATGTGGCCGAGGCTACCTGGACTTCGTACACGGTTACCAAGTCGCTCTGCCAACCGTACGAAACATATAGAACCATACCGGCATTAAAACCCACTGCGGTAATCACGTGCCCTACTGCCGCCTCCTGCGATGCCACTGTCTGGAAATTGGCTGGCAGAACGGATTGGCTGGTCACAGGGGTGAACACACCACCCGAACTCGATTTGATCCATGATGTCGCATAGGCGTTGTTCGCAGGTTCCAGGTCCACGGAGGTGATCACAGTACCCGCAGGCAAGGCGCTTAGATCATTTTGGAAATTGGCCAGGAGGCCGGCTTGGTAGCTGCTCGTGAGTCTTGTTTCAGGGCTGACAAACAGAGAAAAAAACCAGGCGCAGTTTAGAGTAGAACCGTCCGATGCACATTTGCCCAGGGGGCTCAACTGGAGCGGCGATCCATAGTCACCCCAATTGATTGCCAGGTTGCCAAGAATGTCGGTGTGGAACTGACCAATGTAACGGTCGCGGGTGGAAACAGCATCCACCTGCTGGAAGCGCAGGTCTCCATCCTTCGGCGGATTGAGAAGAAGCCTCCGGGTGCCGCTGGTGACCGAGCCGGCAGGATTGGTAATCATTACAGCAAACACCGAATCGTTGTCGGCTGCGACTGTTGGTGGCGTAGTGTAGGACGCGTTGATTGCCCCACTGATGGGCGTGCCATTCTTGTTCCACTGGTAAGCCAGCGGCGAGGTGCCCGTGGCCGTAACGCTGAAGTTGGCCGTTTGACCTAACCTCACCGCCTGAGACGACGGCTGCGAGGTGATGGCTATCGCCTGAGGCACCGGAGTGGGAGTTGGCGCTACGGCATTCCCACCTCCACAGCCCACACCTGCCAGGACTAGAAACACTGCAAGTGCTAACAGAGAGTTTTTAAGGATAAATGGCTTACCTGTAACTTTGGTTCCCGCGCGAGTCTCTCGCCGCATACTATCGCACCGCCGATCAGCTAGCTTACGTAGAAGCTCAGTTAGAAGATAGGGGATCTTCCATATCTAAGCAAATCGTACTACTACCAACTAGCCATAACCATGAAGTACGCTTTAGTTTTGCAAAGAAATGGTAACCTATCGATCTTGCTCGCTAGTTCATGCGTCTCATTCTCACGCCATGCGTTAATGACAACAATTAGGCGGAGAGCGTGACGACCCGCTCGTCTCCACCTTTATGCTCAATCGCAATCTCCACGTCGCGCTCTTTGGCGAAACGTTCAAACTTTTCTCCCCACTCGATGAGCAGGATGGTGTTCGGTTCCATCAGGTCGTCCAAGGCCAGGGTGTCGAGCTCGCGGTGCGTGTCGATGCGGTAGAGGTCGATGTGGAACAG
>JANXPR010000345.1 GCA_025357215.1 Acidobacteriaceae bacterium
CAGGAAGCCGCCATGCGCATGCTCATGAACAACCTGGACGAAGAGGTGGCTGAGCGTCCGCGCGATCTGGTGGTTTACGGCGGAACGGGCAAAGCCGCGCGCAACCAGCAATGCCTGGACGCGATCCTGGGCTCGCTCAAATCTCTGGACAACGACGAGACACTGCTGGTGCAATCCGGCAAGCCCGTGGCGATGTTCAAGACGCACGAATACGCTCCGCGCGTGCTTATCGCCAACTCAAACCTTGTGGGGCACTGGTCCAATTGGGAAAAGTTCAATGAAATGGAACGGGCCGGCCTGATGATGTACGGCCAGATGACCGCCGGTTCCTGGATCTACATCGGCTCACAGGGCATTGTGCAGGGAACGTTTGAAACCTTTGCCGCGGCTGCGGAGAAGAGCTTTGGCGGCGATCTGGCCGGCAAACTGATCGTGAGCGGCGGCATGGGCGGCATGGGCGGCGCTCAGCCCCTGGCGGCCACCATGGCCGGCGCGTGCTTCCTGGGCATTGACGTGGATGCGGAGCGCATCAAGAAGCGCCTCAAGACCGGCTATTGCGACTTCATGGTCAACACGCTGGATGAGGCCCTGCGTATCCTGAAGAACGCCATCCGCAAGAAGGAAGCAATTTCCGTGGGACTGGTCGGTAACTGTGCCGACGTGGTTCCTGAGCTGGCCGAGCGCGGCGTGCTCCCGGACATTCTCACCGATCAGACTTCAGCTCACGATCCGTTGAACGGCTACGTGCCCAACGGCATGACTCTCGAACAGGCACTCGAGCTGCGCAAGAACGACCCCAAGGCCTATCAGGAAAAATCTTTGGACGCCGTGGCCCGCCACGTGGAAGGCATGTTGCGGCTCCAGAAGATGGGCTCCGTAACCTTTGACTACGGCAACAACATCCGCACGTTTGCGCATCAGCGCGGTGTTGCGAATGCCTATGATTTTCCGGGCTTCGTTCCGGCTTACATCCGTCCGCTGTTCTGCGAAGGCCGCGGACCGTTTCGCTGGGTAGCGCTCTCGGGCGATCCGGCGGACATCGCCGTCACTGATGACCTGGTCCTCGACATGTTTCCGCAGAACCGCATTCTGGAACGCTGGATCAAGCTGGCGCGCAAACGCATCAAGTTTCAGGGCCTGCCCGCACGCATATGCTGGCTCGGCTACGGCGAACGCGCGGAGTTTGGCCTGGCCATGAACGATCTGGTGAAGAAGGGCAAACTGAAAGCGCCGATCGTGATAGGTCGCGACCATCTGGACTGCGGCTCCGTGGCGTCACCGTATCGCGAGACGGAATCCATGAAAGATGGTAGTGACGCCGTGGCCGACTGGCCCTTGCTCAATGCCTTGCTCAATACCGCCAGCGGCGCCAGCTGGGTCTCGATCCATAACGGCGGCGGTGTAGGCATCGGCTATTCGCTGCACGCCGGACAAGTCACCGTCGCCGACGGGACAGACGCGATGGCCAAGCGCATTGAGCGCGTGCTGACGAATGATCCGGGGATAGGCGTGGCGCGTCACGTGGATTCGGGATACGACGAAGCGAAAAGCTTCGCGGAAAAAAGTGGCGTGAAGATTCCGATGGGTTCTTAAGTTTGCCGCCTAAACGCCAATCTCCTTATCTCTTGCTGGCCAACATCGGCCAGTTGCTCACCTTGCGTGGCGCTGCCGCTCCGCGTCGCGTTGCGGCGCTCAAGGAAATCAGCCTGATTGAAGATGCTGCCGTGCTCTGTGGTGGCGGCAAGATCATTGCCGCTGGACGCCGGCGCGATTTGTTGCGTGATCCGTGGCTCAAAAAGAATCGCCGCAAGGTGCAGGAGCTGGATTGCCACGGCCAGGTGGTTCTACCCGGACTGGTCGATTGTCATACCCATCCTGTTTTCGCTCAGCCAAGACTCGTCGACTTTGAAAAGCGTATCAGCGGGGCGAGTTACGAAGAAATTGCCGCTGCTGGAGGCGGTATCCGCTCCAGCATGGGTGCGGTGCGCGCGGCGTCAAAGAAAGAACTGGGTGCCAAGGTGCTAACAGGTTTTCAGGCACTGCTGCGGCACGGCACTTCCACCGTGGAAGCCAAATCCGGCTACGGCTTGAGTACCGAAGCTGAAATCAAATCTCTGGAAGCCATCCGCGACGCGGCCCGTCACTGGCCGGGGACCGTCCAGCCGACGTTGCTTGCGGCGCACGTTGTCCCGCCGGAATTTGCCGGCAAGCCAGACCAGTACGTAGAAAAAGTCTGCGACGAAATTATTCCTTTGGTCGCGCGCAAAAAGCTGGCCGAATACGTTGACGTGTTTTGCGAACGCGGCGCGTTCACCCTGGAGCAATCAGAAAAAATTCTCGCCGCCGCCCGCCGTCATGGACTCGCAACCCGCGCGCATGTCTGCCAGTTTACGCCGTCGCGTCTGGGCGGCCTGTTGGCGCAAAAGCCCGCTTCGCTAGACCACATGGATTGCGTCGCGCCGGAAGATCTTTCCGCGCTGGCCAGCGGCGACACTGTCGCCGTGTTGCTTCCCGGCGCGAACTATTTTCTCGGCCACAAAGATTATCCAAATGCGCGCAAGCTGATTGAATCGGGCGTGCCTATCGCCCTGGCCACGGACTACAATCCCGGCACTTCGCCCACGCCGAGCCTGCCGTTCATC
This sequence comes from Acidobacteriaceae bacterium, assembly GCA_025357215.1. GTDB lineage: Bacteria > Acidobacteriota > Terriglobia > Terriglobales > Acidobacteriaceae > Angelobacter. The sequence continues at coordinate 2,643 of JANXPR010000345.1, forward strand.
ATGTCAGTGGCGTGCACGCACATGAAGATGTCGCCGGAAGAAGCCATCAGCGCGACCACCATCAACGCCGCTTGCGCTTTGCGTCTGCAAGACCGCAAGGGAAGCATTGAGCCCGGCAAAGATGCTGACCTGGCGATCTTTGGAGTTACGGACTACAGGGAAATCGCTTATTGGTTTGCCTGGAACCGCTGTGTTGAAATGGTGGTGGCAGGGGAAAAGACAAATCTTACCGCTGATCAACGCTGATGGCACTGATCGGAAAGAGCCGGAACAGCAGCCGCGAATGTACGCGAATTGCAAATCAGATGAAAGTTTCAAATTCAAAATTCGCGTTGCGATGTTTGTGGGCGGTGGCGTTGGTCATCTTTGGAATCTTCGCGTTCACCTTCGATTCAAGTTTCGCGCAGTCAAACTCGGAAAAGGCCTCGCAAAATGGCCAGCCACAAACGCAACCTCAGACCACGCCTACGCCCACACCGGCTGCCGAAGCATCACCGGCCACCCCACAGGCGACAGCGACTCCGCAAAACTCGTCTTCGCCTACGACTACCCCAACACCAACACCCGCCGCTGATGCCGGCTACGCTTCGCAGACTCCGCCTGCGGCTTCTCCAACACCCACACCAGTGCCGACTCCGGCGCGGACCGGCCCCAGCGCGCTTCTACCTCCATTGAACGACCGTGAGATCGTAGTCACCGCCGTCGGCGACGTGATGCTGGGCACCACGTTCCCTGACGCCACCGGTGGGCTGCTTCCGCCCAACGACGGAGCGGACATCCTTAAAGAAGTTGCGCCGCTGTTGCAACGTGGCGATGTGGTCTTTGGCAACCTGGAGGGCCCGCTGACCGAAGGCGGCTCGTCACTTAAGTGCAAAGGTAAAGCGCTGGGCAATTGCTATGCGTTTCGCGTGCCTCCACGGTATGGTGCGCACCTGAAAGCCGCGGGCTTTACCGTGATGGGGCTGGCCAACAACCACGCCATGGACTTTGGTCAGGAAGGCCGAACTAGTTCCCGCGGCACTCTCGACGGCCTGGGTATTGCACACACCGGCGAAGTCGGCGACATTGCGCATCTCACGGTGAAAGGCCAAAAGATTACGGTGATAGCGTTCGCTACGTATCCCGGCGCATACAACCTGCTCGATCTGGAGAGTGCTTTGGCGGCGATCCGCGAAGCGCGCGCTGCTTCCGATATCGTCATCGTCTCTTTCCATGGCGGAGGTGAAGGCTCCGCTCGCCAACATGTTTTGCCCGGCGGCGAAACATTTTTGGGCGAAGACCGTGGCGACCTTCGCCGCTTCACGCATGCCGCCATTGACGCTGGCGCTCAACTCGTTCTGGGGAGCGGGCCGCATGTCGTCCGGGCCATGGAAATTTATCAAGGCAAATTGATCGCTTATTCGTTGGGAAACTTTGCCACCTACGGGCCTTTCAACCTCAACGGTGAAAACGGAATGTCGCTCATTCTGGAAGCGCATTTGGCACCGGACGGAACCTTTCTGAGCGGGCAAGTTTATCCCGTGCGCCAACCTAAGCCCGGCGGTCCAAGACTGGACCCCGGCATGAGCATCGTACCCATCCTGCGCAACCTTTCGCGGACGGACTTTCCTCAAACCGCTGTAGCCGTTGGCCCACAGGGCCAGTTGTGGTCTCCGGGTGTACAGGTGCCGGAGTGCAGCAACGCGCCGGACCTGCTTGAGCAACTGTTCCCGGCCCGTTCCTGTGGTATCTTCCCTTAAACAGCTTTTTACCCACAACTTTACAAAGGAACCCTGCTTACTTCGGTGGGAAGCGGGGAGTCCATAAAACGAATGTCTCTCAAAAAATCCGTCGTCATTTTACTTTGCTTTTTGCCCCTGATTTCCGCTGCGCAGCGCCTGCCGCAAGGCGTGGTTCCGCAGCATTACACGCTCACTTTTGCGCCGGACCTGACAAAAGCCACCTTTACCGGAGAAGAGACCATCCTGATCCAGGTAATGAGGTCAACGGCAACCATAACGCTCAACGCCGCAGAACTGCAATTCCAGGAAGCGAGCGTGACCCAGGGCGAAAGCACGCGGCCCGCGCAGTACGCGTTCGCTCCGGAAAAAGAACAAGCCACGCTGACACTGGCCGCTCCGCTGGAATTAGGTCCGGCCACGGTCCATATCAAGTTCACTGGAATACTGAACAACAAGCTTCGCGGCTTCTACCTGGCGCGCACACAGAAACGCAACTACGCGATCACGCAATTCGAATCGCTGGACGCGCGTCGCGCTTTCCCATGTTTTGACGAGCCGGCCTTCAAGGCGACCTTTGACATCACTATGATCGTAGACAAAGGTGATACCGCCATTTCCAACGGTCACATCATCTCTGACGATCCTGGTCCGGGTGAAGGCAAGCACACGTTGAAGTTTTCCATCACGCGACCGATCTCAACCTACATCGTGGCGCTGGCCGTGGGCGACTTTGAATGTGTTGACGGTGTCGCGGAAAACGTTCCCATCCGGGTCTGTGGCACGCCGGACAAGAAGCCTCTCAGCATCGCCGCTCTGCGTTATGCCAAAGAGATTCTCACGTTTTATAACCAGTACTATTCCACGCCTTATCCGTTCGGCAAGCTAGACATTGTAGGCGCGCCTGATTTTGAGGCCGGCGCCATGGAGAACGCCGGGGCAATTTTCTACCGCGAATCCGATCTGTTCATTGACGATCAGAATTCCTCAGTGAAATCTCACCAGAATGTGTTTGAGATTCTGGCCCATGAGATGGCCCACCAGTGGTTTGGCGACCTGGTGACCATGAAATGGTGGGACAATCTTTGGTTGAATGAAGGTTTTGCCACCTGGATGCAACTTAAGCCTTCGCAGGCGTTGCATCCCGAATGGAACGCCAACCTGGACGCGGTGTCCGAGACCGACCGGGCATTGTCTTTGGATGCACTGGAGAATACCCATCCCATCCGCGCCAAGGCTGACACAGCTGACGAAATCAACCAGTTGTTTGATCCCATCGCCTATGAAAAAAGCGGCGCCGTGCTGCGCATGGTGGAACGTTACGTTTCGCCGGAAGTGTTTCGTCGCGGCGTGAATGCGTATTTACGCAAGTTCTCGTACGGCAATGCCACCGCGGAAGATTTTTGGAAGGCGCTGGCGGATGCTTCCGGACGTCCCGTGGACAAAATCATGCCCACGTTCATTGAACAGCCGGGCGCACCCGTGATTACCGTGAATTCTTCCTGTACGAAGCCGCCGCCGGAGCCCAAAGTTCCGCGCGGACGCAAGTCGCGCCGCCGGCAAGTGATCAAACCGGCGGAACCTAAAACTGAAATCGAGCTGGAGCAAACTCGCTTCTGGGACAATCCGCCAACAACGCGGTCCGCCAGCGCTTCCTGGATGGTCCCGGTGTGTATCAAGACCGCCACCGCCAAGCCCTTCTGCCAGGTGATGAGCCAGAAAAAACAGACGATTCCTGCCACGGGCTGTTCGCCGTGGGTTTTTGTAAACGCAGGCGCCACCGGCTATTACCGTACGCAGTATGACGCTGCCGCCATGCAGCAATTGGTTGCCGTGGCCGCCACGGAGCTTACCGCGGCAGAACGCGTATCTTTGTTGAGCGATGAGGCCGCCTTGGTGAGTTCGGGCCAGGAAAATATCGGACGTTTCCTGGATCTGGTGGCGGCGCTGGGCGTGGACCCCGCGTCGGCCGAAGTAGACATTTACGTGCCCACGCTAGAGGGGATTCACGATACTCTTCTTACGGACGCGGACAAGCAAGCGTTTCTAAACTGGGTGCGAGCTACATTCAATCCAGTGCTGGCCAGGATCGGATGGACGCCCGCTCCGGGCGAGAAGGAAGATCGCCGTAGCCTGCGCTCTTCCATCATCCGTATTCTAGGAGAAGCGGGCGAAGATCCGGAGGTGTTAAGCCGCGCCGCGGAATTGGCAAAGCAGTATTTGAAAAACCCACGATCCGTGGATGCCAGCATTGTCGCCGACGTTCTGGCGATGGCAGCCATCAAAGGCGACAAAGAGCTCTTTGCGCAATTGGACGTGATGCGGCAGGATGGCGCTACCACTCCCGAACAGAAAGAAATACTAGCCGGTGCGTTGGGCCAGTTTTCAGATCCCGCACTTTCACTGCAATGGCTGGAAACTATTGTGAAAACCACCCGGAACCAGGATTCGGCGGCTTTTATTGGACGCGTCCTGCGCAACGTGCCCGTACAGAAGCAAGCCTGGGAATGGCTAAAAGAGCATTGGGCCGAAGCGGAACCCGCTTTCACCGTGGGCAGCGGCGGCCGCGTGGTGGGAGCAACAGGGAGTTTTTGCGACGCCGCTCTGCGCGATGATGCGCGCCAATTCTTTACGGAACACAAAGTCCCGGCTTCAGAGCGCGCGTTCAAACTGGCCCAGGAAATCAGCGGCAGTTGCATCAAGACTCACGACAAACTACAGGCGGACCTGGCCGCGTGGTTGCAAAAGCACGCCGCTGGCAAACAATAAGCCGTCAGCTTTTCGGTATCTCGTAAGTGATGGCCACGGTTTCCCATCGGACATCGTTCTGGCGGACCATGGCGCGGGTGCAGTGCGCGCAGCGGATGGTCAGTTGGTTCGCCGACTTCCACTCCAAAACCACGCCCGCAGTTTGTGCGTCGTCCTCGATACGAAAAATCTCGCCTTCCCTTACGGTGCCGAAAAAATATCCGCGTTGCTCCGGTTGTCCTGTGGGAGTCAGGTTCACATGCGTAAAGAAAGACGATTCCTCTCCGCAGCGGCGCTCCATGATGGTGGCTGCCCACTTTTGGCCGGGGCTGGTTGCCGACGACACCACCGTGTCTGAGCAGCGTGGCCGCGCGTGGAAATACACCACACTCATGGCGATGAAAGCCACCAACATGCCGAAAGCAAAAATGAAGCTGAACCTCCACATCTTGCGGGCAAAAGGATCCATGGTTTATTCGTCGGCCACCGGAGAGGGAATTTGTTCCGCCGTTTCGGCGTCGCCCATGCGCGAGCGGATCGCGCGCCATAGCTCGGCGCGTCCGGCGCTGGTCATGGTGGAGTAAGGTAGAATGTCTTTGATGCCATGTTCGCGTTCCAGTTTTTGCAGCGTCGGACGAAGCTTATTGCTGGAGAGCTTGTCAGACTTCGTCCCGACCACGAGGTAAGCCCGCCCCTGCGCCTGGAGGAATTCGATCAAGTGATGGTCCGGCGCCTGCGCTGGAATGTTGGAATCAATCAGCACAATGCACAGCTTCAGCGTCTGGCGCTCTTGCAAATACGGCTCAATGAACTTGGGCCACTCGGCGGAAATTGACTTGGAAATCTTGGCGTATCCATATCCGGGCAAATCCACCAGCAGCATCTCGGGATGCGGCTGGTTCGGCTTGGCATATAGGCCAATGAAGTTGATGGTCCGCGTGCGTCCTGGAGTCGAACTCACGTGCGCCAACTTCTGGCCCAGCAGGGAATTGATCAGGCTGGACTTGCCCACGTTCGAACGTCCGAGGAAAGCAAACTCCGGCGGGCCTTCCGGGGGGAAGAACTTGGGGTCGGCGGCGGAGGTGAGGAACTTGGCGGTTAAGAGTTTCATCAGTTACATCAGTGTAGCGGATTAGAGAAGAACAGCGGAGGTACATCGCAAGTCATGGACGCACGGCTATTATCCGCTAAGGCCGCGGTAGCCGAAAGGCGCCAGAAAACGGATCCTCGAACGAAGTTTCTCCGCGTTGAGCAGCGGAAAGCCGAACGCATCGGCCAGGCGGTCCATGGTGGAGAGCAAGGTGCAGACGTAGATCACTTCG
>JANXPR010000361.1 GCA_025357215.1 Acidobacteriaceae bacterium
AATTTGAGTCCCGCAGTAATCGCATGAGTAAACTGGACGGCCAGTAATCCGATGATGCTTCCGCTCCTTGTCGCACTTCTCGCAATGGGCAATCCCGCCGGGAAACCGCTGCTCTTTCAAGTGCTCGAGACAGCTATCATCATCAGGGAATTGCACACTAAAATCATTGATCGTGTAGCGCAAGTGCTTTGGAATTGTCTGCCTGCGATTCATGGCTTTTTTCACCACAAACAGTATGCCTTATCTTCTACGTGATGTCAAGGGATAATTACCATTGCCAATTGCTGATTGCTATTTGCCAGCTGCTAGATGTCGTATTTCTTTAGCAGGTGCCGGAAAGAGCGGTAAGACACCTTGAGCAATTCCGCGGCGCGCGTCTGCACCCCGCCGGACTGTTGCAAAGCCTGTTCGATGAGCGAACGCTCAATGTCCGCAACGAATTTTTCAAAGTCCAGGCCATCCGCCGTGACCTTGGGACTGCCACCGTTACTGGACGCACCTTGCGGATGCACGCGCGGCCGGTTCGGATCCAGATCAATGCTTAGTTCTGTTCCGGTTTCCATGGCCACCGCGCGTTCAATCGTGTTTTCCAATTGACGGACGTTGCCCGGCCAATCGTAAGAACGCAGCAGTGTCATGGACTCTTCGCGGATACGCAGAATACTTTTCTGCGCGGCGTTGGAATATTTCTTGAGGAAGTGGCTGGCCAGCAGCTCGATGTCATCGCGGCGTTCGCGCAGGGCAGGTACCTGAATGGGAATCACGCTCACGCGGTAATACAAATCTTCGCGGAAAGTATTCGCGGCTACCATCGCTCCAAGGTCTTTGTTGGTGGCGGCAATCACCCGGACGTCAATGGCCACTTCCTGCGAGCCGCCCACGGGACGGACCAGGCGCTCCTGCAACACGCGCAGCAGCTTGACCTGCATGGAGACGCTCATCTCACTGATTTCGTCCAGGAAGATGGCGCCGCCGCTGGCCACTTCAAAAAGCCCGCGTTTGTTCTGGCTGGCGCCGGTGAACGCGCCTTTTACATAGCCGAACAGTTCGCTTTCGAGCAAAGTCTCAGGGAAAGCGCCGCAGTTGATGGAGACGAAAGGTTCGCCGGAACGCGACGAGCAAGTATGAATCGCCCGCGCGACCAGCTCTTTTCCGGTACCGCTCTCGCCGTAAATAAGTATAGTGCTGCTGGTGGGAGCCACGGTGCGGATGGTGGTCTTGAGTTTTTCCATCGGCATACTTTTGCCGATCATGTTGTCAAGCGAGTTGCGGGTGGCGGCGTCACGTTTGAAGGCCATGTTCTGGCTCTTCAACATCATGGTTTCCAGCGCGCGTCCCACGGAAATTTTCAGTTCGTCCAGAAGGCCGGGGCCTTTGTGGATGTAATCAAACGCTCCGCCTTTAACGGCCTGGACCGCGGCTTCGTAATCTTCGACGGCGGTAATCAGAATCACGGAGGTTTCCGGCGACGACTGGCGGGCAAACCGCAAGACCTCAATACCGTCAGTCTGCGGCATCTTGATGTCGGTAATCAGGACTTCATAGTTCGCTGAGCTGAGTTTCTTTTTAGCGGCGTCACCGGCGTTCACCGTTTCCACGCGATGGCCTTCTTTGCGCAAAGAGATGTCCAGCATTTCGCAGATGGAGCGCTGATCGTCGCAAACCAGAATGCTAGCCACGAGTCACCTCCGCGTCCGCCATCTCGCTGGAGGATTCGTTTCCGGCAGCCCGGGCGTTCAGGAGTTCCAAAACAAACTCCGCGCCGCCATCCGGAGCAGATTGCACGGATATCTTTGCGCCATGGGCCTGCACGATCTGGTAGACGATCGCGAGACCAAGCCCGGTGCCGCCTTCAAATTGCGATTGAAACGGCTCGAAGATCTTGTCCACCAATTTGGCGGGAACGCCCGGGCCGGTGTCGCGAATGCCGATGCGCCAGAAATCGCCGGCGGGCTCGACCAATACAGTGATGGTGCCTTTCTGCTCCATGGCGCGGACGGCGTTTTCCAACAGGTTCCAGATCACCTGCTTCATGCGGTCATAATCCGCGGTGACAAAGGCATGAGGCTCCGCAAACTGGCGGATTATTCTGAGTCCGGCGGCGTTCGAGCGGTTCTCCAGCAGCAGCAGCGTTTCTTCCAGCAGCGGCACCATGTCCAGGCGCGTGAGCTTGTAACTTTTTTCGCGCGAGTACACGAGAAAATCAGAAATGATGGCGTTTAGGCGGGTTGATTCGCGCGTAATGATGTCCACCAGTGTCTTTTGTTCGTCGTTCAAAAGAGCGAGGTGCGAAAGCATTTTGATGGAACCAGCGATGGACGCCAGCGGATTCCGTATTTCGTGCGCGATGCCCGCCGCCAAGCGCCCCACGGCGGCCAGCCGGTCACGCATCTGTACTTCGCGCTCCAGGCGGCGCAGTTCGGTGCGATCTTCAAAGGTGTAAACGTAGCCAATGGTCCCCTGCTCGGGAACATTCAGCTCCGTCACGGTAACTCCAAAAGCTTTTTCCTTGCCGGTAGGAGTCAGGCCGCGGACTTCGCCATGCATGGAAGTGGAGGAGTCAAGGTAAGGCAGGCGGTCGAGAAACAGTTCGCTGATGTGGCGTCCGTACACGGAGGACGCAGTGCGCTCCAGCAGTCTCTGTCCGGGGACGTTCAGCAACGTAATGCGGCCTTCCATGTCGGTGGTGATCAGGCCGCCACGCAGAGATTGGATCACGTTTTCATGCAACGCCTGCAGGGTCAGAAGCTCGCCGCTCTTGTCCTGTAGCTCGCGTCCAGCCTGGCGCAATTTAGCCGTTAAGGCGCTGGAAAGGTGGGCCACGGCCAGATACGCGAAAAAGTTGATCAGGATAACAGCTTGCAGGGACTTGGAATCACCGCGCGACGAAAACTGGAACGTGGGGATGGTCTCAAAGTACGAAAGTTCCACCAGCGCGCCAAAAAGGATGAAGGAAACCGCGGCCGTGAGATACGCCCAATAGCGCGGCAGCAGTATGCTGGCCACGATGATGACCAGGGGATAAAGGAAGTTGAAGAAGGTATCAATGCCGCCGGTAACGTAGACCACGGCGGTAACAAAAGCCAAGTCAGTAAAGATCTGGGTAATGGCCTGGAGCTTGTATTCCTGCCAGATGGAAGCCAGGACAATGAAGAAAACGGAAACCGCATACCAGGAAAGGACAACGGTAATGAACAGGCGAGTGGGGACGTTGTTTGGGGTGACCTTAACGATCAGGAACTCAACCGCAAACAAAAAGGTGATGATAATGACACGTACTTTGACCAGCCAAGCTAGCCACGTCCGCTCATTGAACCTTGTATCACCCATCTCAACCTGTTCTTACCGCCATTGCCGGTATGCTCTAGTGTTTTGTAACCTGCGTGCGTTGCTGCCTGCTATCCAGAGAGTTTCTGAATCATGGAGAACAGCGGCATGTACAGCGAAATCACGATTCCGCCGACGACGACACCCAGGAAGCCGATCATGATGGGCTCCAGCAGCGTCAACATGTTCTTGGTGGCCGCGTCCACTTCGTCTTCATAGAAGTCAGCGATTTTCTGCAACATGGCGTCCATGGCGCCGGTGGCTTCACCCACGCCGATCATCTGCGTGACCATGTTGGGGAACACGCCGCTCTCCTTCAAGGGATCGACGATAGTGCGGCCTTCTTCCACCGACTTGCGGACTTTCATGAGCGCATCTTCAAGAACGGCGTTGCCTGAAGTCCTTGCGGTAATGGCCAAGCCTTCAAGAATCGGAACGCCAGACGTGATCAATGTGCCCAGGGTACGGGTAAAGCGGGCCACGGCGATCTTTCTTAGCACCGGACCGATGACCGGGATGTTCAGCAGGAACTTATCCAACAAAAAGCGTCCCTTGGGGTCTCTGCGAATGAACTTGATGGCAACGTAGCCAACCACAAGCATCAGCAGGAACAACCACCAGAACCGGCCCACAAAATTACTGAGGCCGATAACGATCTTGGTGGGCAACGGCAAATCCACCTGCATGCTGTTAAACATGTTGGCGAAGATGGGCACCACGAACTTGAGCAACGCGCCAACCACGATGCCGGCAATACTGATCACGGACACGGGGTAGATCAACGCGGACTTGACGGCGGCCTTCAGCTTTACGTTTTTCTCAACGTAGATGGCCAGGCGTTGCAAGATGGTGTCAAGAATACCGCCCGCTTCGCCGGCCTCAATCATGTTGGTGGTGAGGTCGTCAAAAATCTTGGGATATTGGCGCATGGCGTTGGAGAGCGTGGAGCCGCCTTCCACCGTGGTGCGTACGCCCGTCAGGCACTTCTGGAAGAAGAGGTTTTCCTGATTGGCGGCCAGAATTTCCAGACATTGCACCAGCGGGAGACCTGCGTCAATCATCACGGAGAACTGGCGGAAGAAGACGGCAATATCCTTGGTGGCTACATTGCCTGTGCCAAGCTTGGGCAGGGCAAATTCCTTGCCCTTTTCCTTGATAGCGCCAGGCGTAATACGTTCGCGGCGCAAAATCATGGTTACGGCCGCTTTGCTGTCAGCCAGACGCTCGCCGGAAATCCTCTTTCCCGCGGCGTCAGTCCCTGTAAATGTAAATACCGGCATACCGATAACTCCTCTCGGACTTGTTCCCTACCACTTTGCTTCTACCTGGGCCCCGTTACAGCCAAAGAAAACTTGTTTCTCTTACCGCCGCGCCGCAGTCGCCGCTGCTTTTGAAGCAATGACCCCGCGGTTGATGATGTCCTGCAATTCGTCCGGCATGGACGAACGCTGCAATGCCGTTTCCAGAGTAATGGCCTTGTGAAAGTAGAGCGTTGCCAGCGCTTGATTGAATGTTTGCATGCCAAAACGGTCCTGCCCGGATTGCATCGCGGAATAAACCTGGTGAATTTTGTCTTCACGAATCAGGTTGCGCACGGCGGCGTTGGGAACCAGGATTTCCATGGCCATTGCGCGTCCGTTACCGCCCACGCGAGGCAGAAGCGTTTGGCAAAGAATGCCTTCCAGCACCAGAGAAAGCTGCGCGCGAATCTGCGACTGCTGGTGCGATGGGAAAACGTCAATAATACGGTTGATGGTGGAAGCCGCGGAGTTGGTGTGCAGAGTACCAAACGTCAAGTGGCCGGTTTCCGCAATGCGCAGCGCGGATTCAATGGTTTCCAAATCGCGCATTTCGCCGATCAGCACCACGTCTGGATCTTCACGAAGCGCTGCGCGCAGTGCGTCACTAAACGACTTGGTGTCTGAGTGCACTTCGCGCTGGTTTACCAGGCAGCTCTTGTTTTGGTGAACGAATTCAATTGGATCTTCAATGGTAATGATGTGGTCATGCCGCTCCGTGTTGACCTTATCCAACATGGCAGCGAGCGTAGTAGATTTGCCGGAGCCCGTGGGGCCGGTGACCAGAACCAATCCGCGCGGCTTTTCGCACAGCTTGGCCACGATGGGCGGAAGGTTCAACTGCTGGAACGTCTTGATCTCAAATGGAATCACGCGGTAAACAGCGCCCACGGCGCCACGCTGATTGAAGCAGTTACCGCGGAAACGGGCCAGGCCTTTCAAACCGAACGAAAAATCGAGTTCCAGGTTTTCTTCAAAGCGATGCTTCTGCGCGTCCGTTAACACGCTATAGGCCAGTTGCTTGGTTTCCGACGGCGTGAGAGGCGGCATGTCCAGGGGCTGCAAGTGGCCGTGGACGCGAACCTGCGGCGGCGAATTGGTGGTAATGTGCAAGTCACTGCCCGCCATGTCCAGCATCTTCTTTAACAGATCACTCAGCGTTACGTTCATAAGTCCGGTCTCTTCCCTTCACTGCTGCAAAGTGTTTTAGTGGATGGTTTCGCGAGCAACTTCTTCCAGCGTCGTCTGCCCATCTTTTACTTTCGTCAATCCGCTGCGGCGGAGCGTAATCATGCCGCGCTCCATGGCTTTCTTCTTAAGTTCCACGGCAGAGGCGCCGATCAGGATCAGTTCGCGGATTTCGTCATCGATTTCCATGACTTCGTACAATCCGGTGCGGCCTTTGTAGCCCATGCCGTTGCAGGTGGAACAGCCACGGCCCTTGAAAATCTTGGCCGTGCGGGATTCTTCCGGCGTAAAGCCGGCTTCAATCTTGGCCTGCGGCGGCAACGGAACTTCTTCACGGCACTCCTGGCAGATGCGGCGAACCAGACGCTGCGCGCAAATCAGGTGAACGGCCGTGGCCACCAGGAAAGGTTCAATACCCATGTTCATCAGACGGCTGATGGTTTCCGGCGCGCCGTTGGTGTGCAAGGTGGAAAGCACAAGGTGTCCGGTGAGCGCGGCTTTGATGGCGATTTCAGCTGTTTCAAAGTCGCGGATCTCACCCACCAGAATCACGTTGGGATCTTGCCGGAGAAACGCGCGCAGCGCGGCAGCAAAGTTCAGGCCGATGGACTCTTTCATCTGGACCTGGTTCACGCCGTGCAGCTGAAATTCAACCGGATCTTCAGCCGTAATAATGTTGGTGTCTGGCTTGTTGAGCAATGAAACGGACGAGTAGAGAGTATTCGTTTTGCCGGAACCCGTGGGACCGGTGACCAGCACCATGCCGTAAGGCTTCAACACGGCAC